>JANQLQ010000086.1 GCA_028280565.1 Fulvivirga sp. | reverse complement strand
CGCGGAACGCAAATCGTTCTTTTTGGGAATATGATAGGTTTTCGTGTCACGACTTCGCAGATTCCTTGTCACGCCTAGCCCAACGCACAGGCTGCAAGGGAATGACGATAGAGAAGGTTTTTTTCGTTTTTGATAAGGATATCCAATGGGCTCCTTCATCTTTAAATTCCTGTCTATCCAATAATTGAATGTGACAAAGTAGTCCTAGCCCTTAAGTTAGACCTCAACTGACGTACCGGGTACAGGATGAGCTATGTTCCAGGTATTGATCAATGGGCAATAGGTAAAAGGTAATAGATAAAAAAAATATGGGATTGCCGATTGCCCTCTGCCAACTGCCGACTTTAAGAACGGGAATGGAAAAAATAGCTAACCGTCCAATTTCACTTAACTTGGCTAGGCCTGATAAAGATCAACTCTTGTGACAGACAGGGGTCATTCTTATTTTTTAGCTCTTTTACCAAATTTAGGGGAAACCATGTATTGACACTAACAATGATGGGCTGGTTGACAAATCTAATGCTGATCTTTGTGTTCACAATGATCATTTCACTGATCTCTTACTTTGTTTTTAGAGTTAGGGGCCCATGGGATAGTTTCTGGATCAAAACTCTCCTTTTATTCCTGTTTTTATTGGCCGCCAGCCTTTGGATCAAGCCGTTCGGCCCGGAGTGGTACGGCGTACAGTGGGTAGTACTTTTCATAGGAGCCCTGTTGTTCATTTTATTGCTGGCAGCTTTCTCTCCACGGGGCGGCAATGATGAAAAAATACCCACCCACTTATCTCTTACCCAGCAAAAACGCTTTTTTGATGAATATAAAAAACAACGTAAACAGGCATTATTTTCATTGGGGATCATGTCGTGGTTTTTATTGGTCACACTGTTGGTCATCATTGCTGTTGGGTATTATCTTCAATAATGCCCAGGTCTTGTTGGCAGGAATGGGTTTGCAATTGCCCTTGCTTCTTCGTTATTTACTTGTTTAAAGCTTTAAATACCCTCCATGTACCCCATATTATTCAAAATACCAGTACCGGGATTCCTTGAAGGAACCTTTGGCGAGTATTTCACCGTATATTCGTATGGCTTTTTTATTGTATTGGGCGCTATCAGCGGGATTGTTTATCTCAGTTATCAAACCAAGAAAAAATTTGGACTCCCTTTTGATCAAGTCAATTCCTTATTCCTCTTATTGCTATTGGCCGCTGTAGTGGGTGGCAAAGTATTTTTATACTTTGAAGACCCTAGCCGGTATGCCAATAACTTTAAGGGGCTGATCTCGGGACGTGGATTCGTTTTTTATGGGTCCCTGCTCTTTTGTATCCCCACCATGCTGTATTTTTTCAAGAAGAATAAGCTGCCTGCATTCAAGATGTTGGATCTTATGGCAATTACCGCATGCCTGGTACATGTATTTGGCCGTATGGGGTGCTTTATGGCCGGGTGCTGCCATGGAGTAAAATGGCACGGACCTTGGGCCGTGACGTTTACCGATCCTGTTTGCCAAGCCAACCCTCTTCATACCCCGCTGCATCCTACCCAGCTTTACAGCGTGGGGCTGATCTTGACCATTCTTATTGCCCTGCTCCTTTTTAAAAAATACCAGCGGTTTGATGGCCAGCTTTTCCTCACCTACCTTATGCTGTACGCGCTGGGCAGATCTGTGATTGAAGTGTTCCGGGGAGACCTGAGCCGTGGTTTTGTGATTGGCGACTATGTGTCAAATTCCCAGTTCATTTCCTTCCTAGTATTAGTGGTTACCGGCTACTTCTATGTCAAATTTTATAAGAAATCAGTGACTACCTCCGCTAAGTAGCCAACAATTCATTAAATTAGGTACATGCTTGATTATTACCAGGTGTTGGGAGTGGCGCGCGCAGCCGAGATCGCTGATATTAAATCAGCCTATAAAAAGCTCGCTCTTACATATCACCCGGACAAAAACCCTGGTAATCCTGCTGCGGAAGAACATTTCAAACAGGTGAACGAAGCCTACCAGGTGCTTTCCGATCCCTACAAAAAAGCCAGTTACGACCTCTTGCTCAATTATCGTGAGCACAGGCAGGTCAATACCTCTCATAGCTATACCCCCCCAAGACCTCGCACCCCGGGCGCTGACCGGTCAGTATATGATCGTTATGGAAAATTCAGCTGGAAAGCGGCGCCGAAATATAAAACAGCAGCACCTTATAAGGTGGATAAGCACTACTTTAGGAACCAAGCTATAACACTGGCCACAGTTTTTATCTTAAGCCTGCTGATTACCGGCGTATTCCAGTTGAACGGCTACCTACAAGAACTGGAGAAAGCGAAACGCGAAGCCGAAAATCTGGCTGCAGTGGGTAAGGCACAAGAATTTTATAATAGGGGAGAATACCGAGCAGCCATCCAACTGATCACACAACTCATCCGCCAGCAGCCCATAGAACATATGTTCTACGAAGCTAAGGAAAATATGATCTCGGGATTGACCTTGGACGCGACAGATAAATTTGATCATCACTTATTTAGAGAAGCCATATCTGAACTGGAAATCCTACGCGATTTTCAAAAACCCATGCGCCTTTCCACTTGGGAAATGCTAGCAAAATCCTACTACGAGGTGGAGGAATACAAGAAAGCCGCACATGCCTATGATTATATACTCATGAGGGACGAAAGTAACATTGAACTCATTATGAAAATAGGTGACATTTATTTGGAAAAGCTGGGGATGTCTGAAAAAGCATGGGATTATTACACCGAGGCCCGGTATAAGTTCAAAGAATTTCAAAATGCCAGCTATGGTGAAGCCTTCGAACTTATCGTACCTCTTGAAAATTTCCCAGAAGAATACTACCAAATGTTCTACAAACGTGGAAAGCTTAACATTTCACTGGAAAAATATTCCGAGGCCATCCGTGATTTTAATTGGGCTGTATCTATCAGGCCCAGCTATGGAGAACCTTACTATTTACGGGCCATATGCAGGTCAAATACCAATAGTGCGCAGCGTGCGTGTTTAGACATTGATAAAGCCATAGCGCTGAATTATACCGCGGCATTTGCTCTTAAAGAGTCCCTATGCCAGTAAATTTTATGAAATGGCAGGAGGTGTCGGTCCTTTTGCCTTTTTGTGAATGACTCTTTACCTATTTTAAGGTGCAATATTGCCAAAGTGATAAACTAGATTTAATTTAGACAACAAATAGACTGATCGAATATGACGATGAACGCCGAACTAAGTGAAGAAGAAATTGAATCCATCAAACAGAGTTTTTTTAATATCATTGCCCTTTTTCTCAAAGAAAAAACAGTTGAAAGCAAATACGTGGGTTGCCTGATGAAATGGAGCGTTCAACTCCATTTGTCACAGGAGGACCTGCACAACATAGAAGATAATTTCGACCACCTAAAGTTTCGATCCCCAGCCACTAAGCTTGCCAAGCTAGAAGCCATTTATCACCTGGTGCACATGATCTACTTAGATAATATCGTGGAAGACATTGAATTAGAAGTAGCTACTATTTATGCCCAAAAGCTCGGGTTCAGGTCTTCCGTGGTAAGTGAGTTGTTTAATGCCATCGCCACTGCGCCGTTTGACGGCAAAAACACTTCAGACGTTCAGAGCGAGATCGCAGAGTTCTTGGCGTTTTACGAGGAAGAGTAAGTAAGATTGCCTATCAATGCAAATACTATCCCTTATTGTTCTCTTTTACAGTAGGGCATCCTTGAGCATTAGATTTGCAAATAAACGTCTATTCTTTAACAAATTAGTCGACATTTTTAAGATGTTCCGGGTAATGCTATCTTCGTAATGAGCAATTTAAGCGGGATTTTGTGGTTCTAAGCCCGGTTTTTATTTTCTTTTGCAGGCCCAAAAGAAAACGGCGCCAGCAACAAAGCCCATTTTCCCCTCAAAACGCGCTATCCAGCCCCTACAGGCCGCTTACCCACAGGCCTCAAATTGGCCACGCTGTTCCTGGAGGCTCCCCTCCATGCGTCAATTGAATTTTCAAGGATGCCCTAAGATAAAGAATGTTGCAAAGCACCCTTTGGGGCCAGGTTCTATCCGCTTCGGTTTATACACGGCTGCCGTTGTACTAAGATATATTTAGTTCTACCGTTTTCTTCTTTCTTCATGGATCCATACTCGTAACAAGACAGGTAAATGTTGCTGCTCTTTGCTTTTTGAGCTTCAATTGATCGTCGTTTGTTTAAACAGGTTTCCGGGCCGGTTACGATTCTGCTGGTAATGATAGGCCGACCGCTGCCAAAAACATCCAACACCTTTCGCTTTGGAATAACTTGCAATGACAGCCTTAAACAATTAGTTCTTAAAAAAAGAAACAAATGAAAAAAATACCCGTATCTTATGCCTATACCTTAATCATCATCAACAATGAAAGGATTCATCGGCGAATTTGAAGAGCTGGTTCTACTCACCATTGCCTGCTTAGGCGAAGAGGCCTATGGTGTGGCTATAAAAGAGAATATTGAGTGGCGGGCTGACCGTAAGGTCAGCATTGGGGCGTTGCACTCCACCATCACACGCTTAGAAGAAAAAGGATTTATCAAATCCTGGCTCGGTGGGGCTACCCGCGAAAGAGGCGGCCGCAGGAAACGGTATTTCGAGCTCACCCACAGCGGGAAAGCGGCGCTGCACAGCATCAAAACCTTGAGAGACGATTTGTGGCAAAATGCCAAAGTTAACCTAGAGATGAATTATGAAAAATAGACGAGAACACACAGCCCCGCCCGCCTGGCCCCTCCGCCTCTTCACTTGGTACTGCGGTTCGCAGGCCGTGGAAGACCTAGCCGGTGATATGGAGGAGCTTTTCTACCAAGACCTTGTCCACATGCCCGTACACCGGGCGCGCTGGAACTATACCAGGCGAACAGTGGTACTGCTGTTCTCCTATGCCGCCCGTAAAAGAAGGCAATACCATCGCGAAAGTTATTATGCGCAAAGGGGCGCCAACGGTTTTTTTCTATTGAACAGCTATTTCAAGATCGGGATGCGCAACCTCGTCAAAGACCGGTTTTTCACCTTGGTCAATGTGCTGGGCCTAGGCATAGGCATGTGTGTAGGGCTACTGGCGTTGGCGGCCTGGGTAGACGTGACCGAGGTGGATGACTTCCATACGAATGGGGACCATATATACCGGGTAGTCACGCATTATGACGATGGCAACCAGGAGCGGGTCTACGCCTCTACCACGGCCCCCTTGGCCGGTAAGATCCGGCAGGAGTTTACGGGCATCCGGCAAGTGGTGCCCTTCCAGGGCGAGTTTGGCGGAGAGGTGATACAACCGACAGGCGCCTTTGTCCCTCTTAGGGGCTATTATACTGCTCCTAGCTTTTTTGACGTTTTCGATTTCCCGTTGGTCGCCGGCAATGCCCTTTCCGCTTTGGAAAAGCCGTTCAGTATTGCACTGACCCAGTCTTCGGCCCATAAATTGTTTGGAGAGCAAGACCCCATTGGCCAGCAGCTAGAGGTGAAAGACATGGGCAGTTTCGAGGTGACGGCCGTAATCAAAGACTACCCCCGGTCACATTTGTTTTTTGAAGCCCTGGTATCTTACAATACACTTGCCGTACTGCAAAGAGACGGCGACCCTGCGTTCACCCTTGACGCCTGGGAGCCAATCTCCGATTACTACACGTACCTGCTGCTGGACCCTGGCAAAGACCCCGCCGAAGTGGAAGCGCAGCTAGCCAAGGTAGCCGATACCCAATTTTCATCCCTTACCGCCAAATTAGATTATAAGCTGCAGGCGCTGAACACCATCCCGAAGTCTGATCATTACAATGAAATAGGGCTGGCCTGGGGCTACCTGGCCATGACCGTATTCTTTATGCTCTCCCTACTGATTTTGCTACCCGCCTGCTTTAACTATACCAATATCTCTATCGGGCGGTCGCTTAAACGAGCCAAGGAGATCGGGTTACGCAAGGTAGCCGGTGGGCAAAATCGGCATATTTTCATGCAGTTCTTGATGGAAACCGTGATCATTTCGATATTCTCACTTTTCCTGGCTACGGGACTGTTTATGTGGATGCGCGTTGAGTGGCTTTCCATGATCGTAGAAGGGAGCAGGACCTTTGACTTGCAGATCACCTGGCCGACCGCCATCGCCTTTTTGCTCTTTGCCGTGTTCACGGGCCTAGCGGCAGGTATTTTTCCCGCACTCTATTTTTCCAAGCTGAACCCCATCGAAACCTTGCGCAATGCATCCAATACTGGCAAGCTATCTAAGGTCAACACCCGGAAAGGGCTTACCGTGGCCCAGTTTGCCCTTTCGCTGGTATTTATAATGGGCGTGGCTATCCTCATCAAGCAGTACCGGTATGCACTGAATTACGATATGGGTTTTCAATCGGAAAATATACTGGATATCCCATTGGGTAGTGTGGACCCGGATCTTTTCCGAACGGAATTTTCAAAGCTTGCGGCCGTTAGGTCTATCTCTATGTCGTCGTCTATCCCGGGCAGTTGGGAGGCATCCAGCACGTGGGTAAAATCAAGCGAGGAAGGCGACTCGATAGAGATCTACCAGATGTTTACTGACCAGCACTACCTATCGAACCTGGAGCTTACGCTGCTGGCAGGTGCTGGCTTTTCCCAGCAGCCGGCACAAGCGGCACAGTCTGTTATTGTAAACGAGCAGTTCCTGCGGGACTTTGCTATCGCCAGCCCGGGAGAGGCGCTGGGGCAAGCTTTTTTGGTGGAAGATCAGCAGCTCGTGGTGCAGGGGGTGGTCAAAGACTTTAACCACATGCCCTTGCGTGAAAAGATCAAGGGCTTTTTCTTCCGTTACCAGCCTGGTAGGTTTGCCCTCGCTAATGTCAGGCTGGCCTCCACGGACATCCAGCGCACCTTAACAGAGCTGGAAAGTACCTGGCAGGCCGTGGCACCGGGCCAAAAATTTGAGCCCCGCTTTCTGGATGACGAATTAGAAAAAGGGTTTGTTGCGATCACCTATATGGTGAAGGTCTTTGGGTTTTTAGGCCTATTGGCCGTCAGTATTTCCTGCCTGGGGTTGCTGGCCATGGTGGTGTTCACCACGGAGAGCCGCGCGAAAGAAATGGGCATTCGCAAAGTGTTGGGCGCTAGCGTAGCACAGGTTGTCGTTATCCTTTCCGGTGGCTTTGTTAAACTCGTCGGCATCGCCACGTTAATAGCTGTACCGATTGGTTATTTCCTGTTTGACAAGGTATTTTTACGGTTTCACCATTACAGGGCCGGCATAGGCCTGGTGGAGATCGTTAGCAGTATTGTTGTGCTCCTGCTGCTCAGCCTTTTGACTATCGGCTCGCGGACGTTTGTGATAGCCCGGGAAAACCCGGTGGAAAGTTTAAGGAGTGAATGAACAGGACCTGGCATATGGTTTGCCCTAGCCAGTGCTTGTTCCTATTCTCTTAACCACTGGATAAAAAAGAAGTGAAAATAAAATATAATGGAAAGACAACGTCTAAATTAATGTACCGGTGTGCCGGGGATCAATAAATCACCTAAGAACAAATTGCTAACAGGTGATGGGCTCAATGAGAACACTGTGCCGTAAATAAATTTCAGCATAATCCGTAATTTTGAAAGGATATGCTCATTGGGCTTATTTACACGTTATGTTCAATTGGTACTAACTCAAAACATATGCTGAAACTGGAAAAAATAGCTACAGCTTTGATCTTCACAAGTTTTGTCATCAACGTATCGGCACAGGACAGCATTTGTATTGCAAAGTCTATTGAACACACAATATACTCGGAATATCTCGATGAAGATAGAAGTTATTGGGTCAGCTTGCCTCTTAACTATTCTGATTCTTTGAAATATCCTGTTATCTACGTATTTGATGCTGAGTGGAGATTCGAGCTGACAAAAACCATCACCTTCGAATTAGGGGCGTGGAATAAAATTAAAAAATCAATTGTTGTCGGTATCCCACACATCGATTGGAAAGAGAAAAGAGGGATTGATCTGACATTTAGTCAATCCAGGATAGAGTATGATGGTGAAGAAGTAGACTCTACTTGGTACAATGCCTCGAACTCAGGTGGAGGAATGAAATTTTACAACTACTTAACTAAAGAATTAATTCCGAGGATTAACCGAGACTACTCTACTACAAATCACGAAACCCTCATTGGACACTCTTATGGTGGATACTTTGGCGGATATATTTTGTCAATGGATCACCCGTTTGAAACCCTTCATATCTATGACCCTTCCATTTGGTTTAGTGATGGTGAAGTAACGAAGCTTTTTAAAAAAATCAATTACCACAAACCAACTAAGATCCACTTGACCTATCAACCGGAACCTGGGTTTCACAGAAAAAAGGTTGAAGAATTCATTAAAGAACTTACAAAGAACAGCCACATCGAACTTACCACTGAATTCTATAATTCCGACACCCATAATTCCTTATTCTTAGATAGCTTCTACAAGGGGATCACAAAAACAAATAGGTGAGAGAACACAATCGAAAGACTGCCGTGAGCCATAAGCCTGCGGTACGCCTCTCACATTACCCAACTTACGGGTCTCCTGAATCTTGTTCGGGACAGGTTGTACTGGGCGGTTCGTAAAGCATAAGATTGGCTTCCGTTCTACGACACAGCAGATTCCGGCTCTCGCCATGAGCCCTCTCACAACCACCGGCCCGGAATGACGATCATTTTTTTAATCGAATTCGAGTTACCTCTGCTGACTTTTCAATCCGTAACCCGTACGGTTCGAGACCTTCCTTGGTATGGTGAGTATCCTTGTACCTATTGCTGCCTCATCTATCATTTCAGCACTGGCTCTCTTTCGATAAGTTGACTTCGAAACGATGTGCTATCCCGGCTATTTGCAAAGGCATCCTGAAACAGATACTTTTGATAGATGTGGAAGACCAAGTAAACGGACATAAGCTAGACCTTAAAAGGCATCTAAGACAACACCAAAACTAAAATCAATCATGAAACCATCAATTATCCTTACCATACCGGTTTGTTTCCTTGCGGCCTTTTCTGTGCAGGGACAAACCCAAAAGGACTCCTTGGATATTAGGCAAGTTGCGTTGGATTATATCGAATCTCAGCATAATGTGAAGCCCGAACAATTTGAACGTGCTGCACACCCTAGGATGGTGAAAAGAACTTTTTGGACGGACAAAAAGACGGGAAAGGAGTATTTAAGAGAAACATTTACTGATGCTATGATCCTGCTCGCCGAAACCTATAACCAAGATGGAGACAAGTTTCCGGAGAGCCCGAAAAAAGAGGTTATCATACTGGATATTTATGATAAAACGGCTTCGGTAAAACTCATAGCGGATGATTGGATTGATTATATGCATATCGTAAAACTGAATGGAAAATGGCAACTAGTGAATGTGTTGTGGCAATTTAATGATTCTGAAAGCCATTAAAGAACTTACTACTGCGCTGATTAAAAACACCAAAACGTATTTATGAAAGTTATATTATACTTATTGGTTTTGCTTCCAGTTTTTCTGCAAGCACAGCATGAAGATCTTTCTGAAAAGAGAGAAATAAAGGCATTTGAATTAGACAACTCGATATTCAAGAAAGATAGATATTGGAGAGGTGCTGATGGGGCTGCTACTGTTGAATTAAGTGAATCTAGGGTTTTATGGCTTTTCAGTGATACTTTCATTGATCAAGACGGGACAGGAAGAAGAGCCAATTCTAAAGTGATGATTCGAAACAGCATTGCTATTCAAGATTCAAACTCTTTAAAATCCGGATTGACTTACTATTACAAGGGGACAGATCAAAAACCTGTTGATTTTTTTAAAGTACCTGGGAAAAATTGGTTCTGGACAGGTCATGGAATATTAGTTAAGGATAAACTTGTGATTTTTCTTATTGAGGAAACTTCAACAAATTCAGGAATTGGCTTTGAAGCAATTGGATGGTACGTCGCTGTAGTTGATAATCCTAAAGACAGTCCGAATGAATGGACAATAAGCTACTTTAAAGGTTCAAAAACCTTTGGGGTCATCGTGGGCTCTTCAGCAGTCTTGAAAGATAAAAACTATGTTTATGCTTTTGGGGTAAAGGAGCCTTCCACACACCAGGCTTATTTACTTCGGTTTGAAAAAACAAACTTAATTGAAGGGAACCTGTCAAATATAGAATGGTGGGTAAATGACAAATGGACAAATAATGTTCAAAAGGAGCCAGTGTCATCTTCACTATTCATTGGCCAAACTGAATTTTCTGTACACTATGACAAAAAACTAATGAAATTTATCCAGGTACAGACGTATGGTTTTGGGAAGGCTTCAATTGGATACAGGCTTGCAGATGAACTTTATGGGCCTTGGTCTGAACCTATACTGATCTATACTCCACCTTTAAAAGAGGAAAAAGAATTTGTATATACAGCAAATGCCCACCCTGGATTGGAATCAGATGGACTTATAATTACTTATAACATCAATAATGGAGATTTTGGTAGACTAATGAGTAATGAAGAAATATACTTTCCGAAAATTATTAAAATAAAAACTGGGTTTAATCAATAAAACACAGTGCCCATCGAGTAGGTGACTGAACTAGCACTACTGAACACTAAAAAATCTAGCAGCTAACCTAGGTTATTTTGTATCCTCTGGCTTTATCTTTGTTAGTTGGTGAAGTGTATACTTATTTAAGCTAGAAGCTGTACCCAATAGGAATGATTGAAGTTAAAATAACATAATGAATGGATTAAAATTTCTTGGTGGATTATTCTTGCTGCCCTTTACGCTGTTCTCTCAGGACAATATCTTGGGAAATAAAGCTTCCATGTCTCATTTGAATCCTTACAATTATGTCGAGCACAAAAATTTCACTAAAAACGCGTATGGAAGTAAAACTTATAGAATTGCCATCACCGAATTGAACCTGGATGAATTTTATTTAAAGCCTTGGGAGTTTAATGAGTTTGATACATTAATTGTTCAAAACTACTTGGCGTTAAAAACAGGAACAGTGGATAAGACTGGGCTAGTTTTTGGAGCAATGTTAAGTGGTTCTAACGATGAAACAAGATCTTGGGGAGAATCTGGCCCTAATTACCAATTCATAAAGGTAATTTCAAAAGTAATAGTGTTAGACTCCCTAAGGAAAGTGAAGTTTGAGTTAGATTATATCGGGTTTAATTTTAGTCAAATCGCATTTACACAAAATGGCAATTATATGGCTTTGACTTATAAAGATGGACTAATTCCAAATGACAGCTTTTCCTACGGATTGAAGATATTAGATGTCAACGATTTGGATAAGGTTATTAAAATCGAAGGACAATGGAGCATTAAAGATACCACCGACTCACTATTCGTTGCTACAAAACGAAACAAAAATAGAAAACTCGACCTGGTTTATATTGATTTCAATAATAAGGTTAAGTACAGTAAAACTTACGATGACATTGACAAAAAAATTCTGAATATACAATCGGAAGGGGTCAGGGTAAAAAGTATACCTGGCAAAAAGGAAACATTTGATTCTTTACAAGTATTCAAAATAGAAAAACTGGGTACATCAAAAAATAAGATTTATAATAGCATGTCTTATTAAAACTATTGCTCTCAATCTCAAGAACTCAAATGTAAAGGACCAGGACTAGGCACAACCAAACTCGGGCGATGTAGGTGTCAAATTGCTACTAGCACCTATAGTAGGAATCCACTGCCCACCTGCCTTTTTATAAGTTTTAAGGGTTGGTTGAAAGCCAGAGCTTTGACAAATGTCCCATGTTGCATAGCATTTCATTAAGGCTACCCTACAAGTTGCTAGAAATCTTTAGGTTTACTTTTTTGTTTGCAAAGGCTATTGTAAAGCGATATTTTTAAGTAACTAATCATCGTATAATCTACAGACTATAGCCGTGTGGTTAGGCTCAACCAGGTTACGATAATTCGATTTAACCAAGAAGTATAACCCAAGAAATTATGATTGGATTAGAAACTGAAAGGCTGGTATTTAGGCAATGGCAAGATTCAGACTATGAACAGTTTTCAAAGTTCTATTCCGTAGAGCAGAATGCAAGATTTGTAGGGGGAATCAAAACCCCGGAAGAATCCTGGCGCTTAATGGCAACTTACATTGGGCATTTTGTTTTGCATGGCTATTCCTACCTGGCGATCGATGAAAAGAAAACTAAGAAGCTGGTGGGAACGGTTGGACTTTGGAATTCACAACCTTGGCCAGAACCGGAATTGGGCTACTGGCTATTGCCTGGATTTCAAGGCCAAGGTTTTGGCGTAGAAGCGGGTCTTGCTGTAAAAAGATTTGCCATTGACACCTTAAACTTAAAATCCTTAGTCAGCTATATTGACCCTAAGAATGAACCTTCTAAGCAATTGGCGTTGCGTTTGGGTGGTAAGTACGATACGACCATTGAATTGCTTGATTTTGGGCCTCACGAGGTTTACAGATATAAGTAAAGGATTTCGGAAATAAGCCAAGCAACCATAACCTTTCGTTGGACGTTAGCCATAACCAAGAAGTATGAAAAGATATCTGTTTATTCTTTTGGGGGTTTCAATGGGGTTTCTTTTGGTCTCATGTGAAAATGACGAATCAAGTTCTACGGGGTTTGACTCCGACTGGGACAGATCATCTGAAAATCCTGTTTTAAGGGATTTGATCCCGACCGAAAACTATCAAGCTGCAAGTGATCCACATGTTTTCTACGACGAAGCCGGGGCGCTCAATATGATCTATACCGGTGATGTTGATGGAGTTGCATCCATTAAATTAGCCAAGAGCATGAACTTTACCGATTGGCAAAAACAAAATGAATTGCTTTTTGAAATTGGGCCTTCCGGTAAGGATGTCAACAAAGAAACTGCCTTTTATCGACGAGCGTCAAACGGTAAACATCAAATTTACTACATAGGATATGCAGACGAGGCGTCCTACCAGTCAGAAGTATATTTAGCCGAGGCCGATGAACTTACGGGGCCATACATTCAAATGGAATTTCCCGTGGTTCCCCGGGGGAATATAGCCGGAAAAGAGGTTTACCTCATCACCTCTCCCAGTGTAGTAGAACACCAAGGTCAGCTGTATATAATTTTTATTGGCTGGAATGATTCGCCTAACGAAGTAACGGAAGTATGGGTAATAGGGGCTATTTCAAAGGATGAAGGACATACGTGGGAAGAGTACCAGCTCGTGGATACCAGGATAGGTATGGAAGGTCAAGTGACCAAGATAGGTGATAATGAATTTGTGGCCGTTAGAACCGGGGAATTTGATGATAAAGAGGCGATCTTCTATGCTACCGCCGCTCACCCATTTGGTCCATGGGAAGAATCCCCTGGGCCTATCCTCGTACAAGAAGATCCTACGCTTGAAAAAGATGAGATTATTGCTCCTCAAATCACCATTGACCAAACGAGTGGAGACCAGTATTTGTATTACACAGGGGCCGACTACCAGGTGGGGTGGTGGATCATGATGGCAAGATTGAATTGAATATTGCTTACAAATGCTAAATGAATACGTGTTTTGAACACCTTAAAAGATGTCCAGGCATAACAAGTTGATTATTTAGATGGACATTACATGTCATATGAGCTTTAGAAAAGAACTTCTGCTTAATCACATTTTCATTCTTAGCCTACTTATACTTGCCATTAATGATCATGTCTTAAAAGACCTGTATCATAACTGGTTAACGGGTAAAATTTCAGACTTCGCAGGATTGATCGTTTTACCTATATTCATTGCCTTCTTATTTCCCAAAATCACCAAATGGTCTTGTCATATTTCAGCACTTTGCTTTGTTTTTTGGAAAACGGAATTTTCAAGTGGGCTAATAGAACTATTGAACAGGAATGACATCTTCACTATCAGTAGAATTATTGATTATTCCGATTTTATAGCACTACTAATTTTACCCATTCCATGGGTGATAATCAATCAAAAGGATAGAATTCATAATACTCAGCCCACTGGCAATTTTAGATTGACCGTCATCGCGTTAACTACATTTGGAGTTTTAACTGCTACTTCAATTCGTCTTACTCCTACCTTAGAACCCCAAGGAACAATTTTTATAGGCCAGGAATACTATCTTAAGGTTCCGAAGGACACTGTGCTGGCAAGGATTCAGCAACTGGGATATTCCTATGAGGTTGAAAATAATCTTTATAGGATCAGTAACATTGTAGTTCCACCGGTAAATGACGTTCGTCGCTTTAGGGTGGACCAAGATACTATTAAAGAACTTACTTTTTCCTTTATGGATTTTCCATATCAACCCACGAGAAAACAAGAGCAATTAGGAGCTCAATGTTTGTACATTCATGATGTGAAGTTTTCTAATACCAATACCATTACCGATTGGAGGTTAATGAAAAAATATAGCAAATTGTATAATAAGATCTCTGGAGAATTATTCGCGAAACAAACTACTAAAAAGTAAACGGCATACAACAATCCACTAAATGTAAATACACCCATGAACATTAGGTATTTATCCGGGGCTATCATTTCCATTCCATTACTTCCCTTGATGTATTATCAAGGGAAACGGATCCGGGCGAATGTCCCCAAACTACCGGAAGCTCAAGGAGTACAAGGACAATGTCAGCCCCATGGAAAGTCACAAAGTACGTTGAAAGTTGTTTCCATTGGTGAGAGCACTATTGCCGGAGTGGGGGTTCAAACGCATGAAGAAGGGTTTACAGGAACATTTGCAAATGAGCTATCAAGACGCTTCAATTTGAACGTTACCTGGCAAGTATATGCTCGTAGTGGATATACCGCGAGAAGGGTCGAAGAGAAACTCATTCCAAAAATTACTGGGGACCATGTTGACCTGATCCTTGTTGGTTTAGGCGGCAATGATGCTTTTACATTAAATCGACCTTCAAAATGGAAAGCTGAAACCCGTTCTTTAATAGAATCCCTCAATTCGAAATTTCCTGGTGCGATCATTGTTTTTTGCAATATGCCGCCCATTAAAGAATTCCCGGCATTTACCTCCCTCATAAAATTCACAGTGGGAAACCTCGTGGAAATTTTAGGAGAAGAATTACAAAAAACCGTTGACGACTATGAAAATGTTTTTTACTTCGGAGAAAAAATAACGTTGAAAGGATGGATAGATAAATTCCAATTAAATGAAAAAAAGGAGGACTTTTTTAGTGATGGGGTTCATCCATCCAAACTGACTTACCAGGTATGGGCAAAGGACATAGCCAATAGGGTTTCAAAAAATGAAAGAATAAAAAATGCACTTCAACTGCGTAGGTAAATCGTACCTTCCGGTACCTGGTCGTAAGCTATTTTTACCATTCAAAGCCTGCACAAATGCTAAGTCATAGCTTACCGAGTTCTTGCAAATGCCTGTACGAGACGGTAATTTTAATGATATTAAAAAGCCTTGTAGAACTTAACTAGATATTAGGTATAATTATAAATGGGAGAATTCTCATTACATGAATCGACAATAGCATCATTGCGATCCGAGCTTGAAAAAGCGGGAGTGGACATGAACGAAGACGCATTAATAAATGCCCTTGACGATCCATCCGTCAATAAATACACAAAGTATCGGGCGACAATTGCTTTGAGGAAGTTTGGGACAAAAAAGTCTGTTCCATCTTTAAAAAGGATGATAGATTATCCTATGCAGGATGTGAAAGATTGTTCAGTCTTGACGATAGCCGAAATATCGGGGAAAACAGGGATCCCCTTTTTAGTTGACCTATTGGATAAACCCAAATTTAAAAAAGCCTACACCTTATGGGCGATACAATCCATCAATGATAAGTCAGCCATAGAACCCGTCAAGAATTACATGAGAGATAGATTGAAGTTCTTTCATAGACCAAGTGCAGCGAAAATCACCGGAGGTATCGAGTACGGTCTTATTTATTTAGACCGTTACAGCATTGTTCCAGGGGTCGAAGAAATATTAATGGGATACCAATCCATATGGAATAAGTTCTCGTTACAGGACCAAAAAAAGCTCCAAGACAGGACTGAATTCTACAAGCAACAGCCGCTAAAACCCTTGGGTGACGAGCCCGGCAAGAGGGCGAAAAAAAAGAAGCCCGGATTTTTCCAATCCCTTGTAAAGCTTATCAGGGGTTGATAGGAATAATAGAACTCAACAGCCGAAATTTAGATTTTCAGACGAGCTTATGTCGTAAATAATGGAAATGCCGAAGAAAATTCAAGATACTATCGAAAACCTTTACGAGGTATTCTCCAAGTACCCGGGAAATTCAAAAATGCAGGCCAGTCCAAATTATGGAAACATTGATCAATGGAATTCAGGTTTATTTTCAAAGCCACTGACGGCATTAGATGAAGAAGACCTTTCTTTATTCACTGGAAAAGTGCTTACAACATGGGGAGAACTTGACGACTTCAAGCATTTTTTGCCACGAATTTTAGAATTAACCTCCCAGTTAAATCCTCCTTATGAAGTGCAAGTAGTCTATCATAAATTGGACTATGCGAAATGGCAAGATTGGGATCTTGACGAAAGAGAGGCTATCATTGAGTTCAACCGGGCCTTATGGATTAGCTTATTGAATAACCGAAGCGAAAAAGCATACAGGGAATTTAGCGAGTACCTTTATTCTCTTTTTTATTCCCACCCCAAACCATCAGGGCTATTAGAACTTTGGGATCGTGAAACGAGTAATGAAGCTGATATTCATTTGGCAAAATTTATATATGTAGAGGGCCATAAGTTGTTTGAAGATCATGTTGATATGGAAAATGAAAATATGGCTCAACTGGGGAGTTGGTTGCTATCCCCGGCAAAACTCCAAAGACTCCAAAAGGCGTTTTTTGAGAATGAACAAGAAGCTTTTGCAGAAGAGATCTCGTGGAGTGAAAAAATTTTGGAGAACGCTATCAAGAAAACGGACCACAGTGCCTGGTAGATGTTTAGAAAGTGCATAGGAACGTACCACGTCGGGACTCCGCCCCTAAATTTGAATTGTAAAGTTGACGAAAAAATCAAATACCTAAATGAAATAATGAGCAGGGTTGACATCCCGGGAGATGCCGGGATGATACTAAGTAACTCTCGTATTGTAGCTATCAATAAAGGGGAATCTGGTGCGGGGGTTTACAATTTGTTTAATGAGTCAAATGATAAAAGTTATATTTTAAAACTTGCAAAAAGTACGAATGTTCGAGATGAATTAATCTATGAAAACAAGATACTACATCAATTAAAGGGTTTAGACAATATTCCCAAAGTACTATATTTTTTATGCGATGAAAATATGGCTTTAATGTTAAGAAGTAAGGTAGAAGGTTATCGGATTGATCACATGATAGATAACCCAGTATCAATGGTTAAAACATGCGGGAGACAGTTAAGACGTATTCATGAGTTAACTGTAGATGATAAGAATCTAAGAACCATAGAAGATAAATTAGAAATGGCTAAATACCGGGTGGATAAAGGACATGTTGATGAAAACAATTTTGAAGATGAATTTTTAGGTATGTCATCCAGTGAACTGTACCAGCAATTACTAAGGGATAGGCCTGGAAGAGATAACATAGTATTTACCCATGGAGATTTTACATTTGAAAATATACTGTTTTCAGAAAACAAAAGGATTGGTGTAATAGATTGGGGAGGAGCCATGATGTCAGACAGGTACCAGGATATTGGATTGTTTATAAGAAGTTTAAGACATAAATATGGTTTGCAACAAGCTGAAGAACTTACTAAAGCCTTTTGCAAATCTTACGGTTTAAACAGCCTAGATTCTTCAAAGGTGGAATTTTATATTTTGTTAGATGAATTTTTCTGAAATAGGGCTTTCATATAGCAGAGGTTTGAAACTGTAGGACGGTCTGAATTAGATTCTCCAGGTAAACCATACCTAATGTTACACATGCAGCTAAAGAATAAAACCACTGTCAACATTGTCTGAAAATACATTTTACACTACCCGTTGGATTTAATTTGACTTAGCGACAGGCAAGATACCTTGAATAACGGGATAGAATAATGGCGGTGTTCGGTTGTCCATATTCAGTTAACCGATCAATTAGATCTTCCAATGCTGAATTATCCCTCACTGCGACCCTAAGGGAAGCACAGTTTTCACCGGTAAGTTTGATACATTCCAATACTTCCGGGAATTGATCGAGCCGGGCGATAAAATTTCGAAAATCCGTAGTGGCTGTTTTTAGTGTGATTTGAGCTTGAACCTGGAAACCCAATTTTTCAAGATCCAGCAAAACGCTATACCCTTTAATGATCCCGGCTTCTTCCATTTTCTGAACACGTTCTGCCACCGCCGGCGCTGAAAGTCCCACATTACGGCCTATTTCTGCAAATGATTGGCGGCCGTTGTTTTGCAATTCACTTATTATTTTGTCGTTTAGCTTATCCAAAGTTCAATAAAGGTTACAATCAAAGGTAAATAATGTTAAATGCCTTGGAATCG
Organism: Fulvivirga sp.; assembly: GCA_028280565.1. Lineage (GTDB taxonomy): Bacteria > Bacteroidota > Bacteroidia > Cytophagales > Cyclobacteriaceae > Fulvivirga. The sequence goes on along the minus strand of JANQLQ010000086.1, from coordinate 47,498 downwards.
AAGGTAGGAATAATCTTTCAATATCTATTTTCGGATAAAATAGATAATTGACTTATGAATATTGAAGAATTGATGCTAGGATCATCAAAAGCGCTCAAAAAAGCGGCTTTAAATGAGGCTGCTAAATCTTACATACTCGAAAACAAAGCGTTATTTCAACTGTTGAAAAAAGCTGCCAATCGCTATGTGGCCGGCGAGCATTTAGAAGATATAAACGTAAAAGTAAAAAGTATCAACTCGAGAAACGTTCCTTGTACCGTTGATTTCATGGGAGAAAGCACGCGAACGGAGAAAGAAGCGAATGCTGTTACTAAGGAATTCTTGCGACTCGCCAGGCTGATCAAAAAAGCAAAACTTGACTCTACGATCTCGCTTGACCTGTCGCATATTGGACTTGCGGTAGATAAACAATTGGGACTTGAAAACCTTCTGAAAATATGCAAAGAAGACATTGAAGTAATAATTTCTGCCGAAGGCACCGATAGGACGGATCGCGTGTTAGAAACCTACCTGGAAGCGTCAAAGTACTACAATAACGTTGGCATAACGCTCCAAGCCTATCTGCACCGCTCTGAAAATGACCTGCAAGAACTGATAAAATGTGAAGGAAAGATTCGAATTGTAAAAGGGGCCTTTGATACTCCACATGGCACGTCACTAGCACGGGGCGAGGAGCTAGACAATAGGTATTTGAATTTTGTGAGAATGCTACTGGAAGCTCGTCACAAATGTTCGGTTGCCACACATGATCCGAAAATTCAAAATGGCGTGATCCGTCTATTGGAAGATATTGAGACTCCGAGTAATTATGAGTTTGAAAGCTTACTCGGAATAGAGAATGAGAGAATATACGATCTTAACCGCCACCATCCCACTAAAATATATGTAGTTTACGGAGTAGAATGGTATTTGTACCTCTGTAATAGGATCGCCGAATATCCTCCAGGTATTTTCCAGTCGATCATTGATGTTATGAATGACACTTAAAACTATACCTAACGGAAACTAAGTTCCATCGACTTGCAGGACAAGTTACAAATTCACTGGCTTGGAAGGTGTAAATTTATGTCATACTGCACCTAGCCACGTTTTCAATAGAATCAAAAATCCATTAGATTCGTATAGGGTGTTTCGCAAAATGTGCGGCCGGCGGACAAGATATTCACCGATCGGGGTTATCAATACTAAATGTATGGTATGGGAATCAATGTAAGTCCCTAACAAGAGCATCCTATAGCAGTTTAAGTTATGATCAAGCCTCCTTAAAAGAATGCGTAGCAATGGAACTTAAGATCGATATTGCAGGGTGGGTATTACCGGATAGTAAGCACAAAGATTCCACAGGAGCAAACCTAAAAAGTTGGATGAATCCCTAACCTGGGTAAAAATACTTCCAACCGAACGATAGGCTTAATGCGGAGGCTCAAGTTTTAGGCCCAGGAAAGCTACCTTAGCGTCATTGTATTCGGATAGGTTCATTGTGCTTGTTTGGATCGGTAGTGTGGTAAACATTGTAAACGACATGAAAGCTTCAACTCAACTCGCAAATCGATCTAGGGAAGTAATGCTGGATGGAAAATGGATCGCAAATACAAATTTGCAAGATCAACTCCAACATGTGACGTTGGAACTGGCAGAAACCCAAATTGCGAACTTGAATACCATTGCTAAATTAACTTTTCATATCAACTACTATATTGCCGGGGTATTAAATGTCTTTGAAGGAGGTGAGTTAGAAATTCAAGATAAATACAGCTTTGACCTTCCTAAAATGAATACAGAACAAGAATGGAATGACCTTAAAAAGGATCTTTTTGCAAATGCTAAAAAGTTTGCAAATCATGTTGAGCATATGACGGATGAACAGCTTGACGAGGTCTTCGTTGATAAAAGGTATGGTGATTTCAGGAGAAATATTGAGGCGATGATTGAGCATTCTTACTATCACCTGGGACAAATCACTTTGATTAAAAAGCTTTTAGAAGGAAATAAAATCAATCCTAGTAGCCCGGGTGGGCATTAAAATTAGCTCAACATTGTAGCCAATTGAGTAAAGTATAGAATGACGAACCAAATAATAAATAGGATGAGCAACACTGATAATCACATCAACTATATTGAGCTAAGAGCAAAAGACCTGGAAAAAATAAAAGTCTTTTACGCGAAAGCATTTGGCTGGATGTTTACAGACTATGGACCAACTTACACAGCGTTCTCTAACAGCGGGCTTGAAGGAGGATTTGAAAAAACGGAAGCTGAAATCGTGAATGGAGCATTAGTTGTTTTGTACCATAAAAATCTCGACCTAGTAAAAAACAAAATAATCGAATCCGGCGGAAAAATTTCAAAGGATATCTTTTCTTTCCCCGGTGGACGTAGATTTCACTTCATCGATCCGGCCGGGAATGAACTTGCCGTTTGGTCGGATGAATAAAATACTGGCTACAATGTAATGTGGAAGGGAATTAAGGCTGCAATTTGGATACTCCTAAATTTCATAGCGAAGAGTTCATTCATAACAGGGTAAGGATTCCGGGTTTCACATTAAGTGCTGGGAGTCTCATAAGAATTTATATTCCTAACTTCGATCGAGCCAATAGAACATTGGGTATGGGCCTAGCCTTCGAGCTAATCGTTCATTTTCAGAATAAATGGCCTGGGTTGAAATGGGCAAAAAACTATTCGCAGCCTAGATTGCCGGCATTGATTTGGCCCATTACGGTAGCAAGATACCTAAGACATATTATGCAGCTAGATGCACAATCTGCAGATGGAATTGCGAAAAAGCTACAAGTTAGTTTAAAAGATAAATTTGAATCGCTGGACTTTAAAACAAGAAAAGCACTCACTATTCTTGCAGCATACCAAAACCACGATACAATACTTTTTGATTACTACGGAATTGATGCCCTGTCTATCGAATTCTTTGAAAATCTTGTTAATGATGAAATAGAGGCAGGCAAGTCAGCTATCGCTTTCGATAATTTACAGTATGCGCCTGGAAAGGAGCCTTTCGAAAACATTGTTCCCATAAAAATCTCTATCGATCTGCTTGAAGAAAGCTAATAGCAGGTACTGGGCTCTTTCTTTTTCTTTTTAAAAGTGGGGTCAGGAGGGTATTCATGCGCTTAAGACGCCAGCTTTTAACCGCGGAGAACACAGCGAATACGCAGAGGATATGGAGTACGCTCTGCGACTCTCGGCGGTCTTCTCCGTTTTCTCCGCGGTTAAACTATTGATTACTTGGAAATTAAACCCAAAACTCACGTTAAAATGGCACATTTTACTCATCATTGCGATGACGACGGTAGGAGGAGGAAGCAATCCCCCTGTTGAGAAACGCGAATAGCGTACATAATGCATGCTAAGAGTAGGGGAATGCTTCACGACTAACCCTACAATTTTTCCCTAGCGTATCGATCACATGCTTTTGTCGTAGCCTCATAATCAAAGGTTTTTAGAATTATCGATCTCCTGTTACTTACCGGTGAGTTGCGGTTTTACAAGGGGGAGTTTTCCGGTTTGATCACAGTGTGCGTTGGATACCCGCATTACAAATGCTGGTGTGAGTACCCTGTCGAGTTCAATAGGTCCGCGTTACAAACACGGACCAGTTTAATGGTAATAAGGAGGAGCTACAAAAACAATGAAAATATGTAATCGATTACATATTTTTAACTATATTAGTAATCGATTACATAAATCAATCTTAATGCAATGGATTATTTAGAAAGCTTAGAATTGATAGGCGTAACAGCGCGAATTAAACGTATTAGTGACAAGCTAATGCATGACGCTCGGCGAGTATATGACCACTTGGATCTGCCTATTGAACCCAACTGGCACCTTGTCTTTTTGCTGTTAAAGGAACAAAAACAACTTTCTGTCACGGAAATCTCCGGGGCGTTGAAGTTTTCTCACCCTGCCATCATCAACATTATCAAAAAAATGAAAGCTTCGGGTTATGTAACCAGCATCACGGATCTCAAAGATTCACGAAAACAAATCGTGCAGCTCACGGAAAAGGCGCACAAGGAGTTACCCGGCCTGGAAGCAGAATGGGCCAAAATAAAGATAGCAGTAGGTGCTATTTTCGATAGTGAATTTTTAGAACAACTAGTGAAAGTTGAAAAGAATATGACCGATAGTGACCTGCTTGACAGGGTGATTGAAGTTAAAACCAAAAGGAATGAATGACAGCGTTTTTAATCTTGAAAACTGTATTGAAATTCTAACAAGTACACCTCCGGTCCTTGAAGGATTACTCCATGGAAAAAGTGACATATGGACCATGAAAAATGAAGGGGGGAATACCTGGAGCCCGATCATGGTACTAAATCATTTGGTTCTTGCCGAAAAAAACAATTGGATCCCCAGGATAGAAATTATTCTTTCAGATAGGATCGACAAGACTTACTCAACATTTGACAGGCAGAGCAACACGTTTGAAAAGAGATCAATGGATGAATTGTTAAGCGATTTTAGCTCGATAAGAGCTAAAAACTTAAAAACACTAAGGTCAAAGAACATTTCCGATCGTGACCTTAATAAAACCGCGATACATCCCGCCTTTGGAGAAGTCACACTGCGTCAGCAAATAAGCACTTGGAGTTTGCATGACCTAGGACATATCTCTCAAATATGCAGGGTGATGGCCTTCCAGTATAAAAATGAAATAGGCCCTTGGCGTGAATACCTGTCAATTGTAAAACACATGTAGTGATGGAAGATACTAAGAATACGGCATACCGCGTAGAAAATACCACCCTGGGGGATTTGGATTTTATAGGCTGGCTATACGATGAGGCGATCAAGTACCAGCAAAAAAATAACTATTTTGGATGGCAAGAGATGGACAGGGCATATTTACAAAGGGAGGTTGAGCGTAAGCTCCATTATAAAATTGTACAGGATGGTACCATTATCTGTGCATTTAGCGTTGTTTTTTCAGACCCAGTGATATGGAGAGATAGGGATAAGGGTAAGTCCATCTACCTGCACCGGATTGTTGTTAACCCCAATTTTAAAGGTCAAAAACAATTTGCCAAGGTCTTGCAGTGGGCCATTGAGTATTCAACTGCTAATGGTTTAAGCTCTATCAGGATGGACACTTGGACAGCTAACCCATCCATCATAAATTTTTACAAACAATACGGCTTTGAGTTTATTGAAGAGTTTAAAACCGGGAATACCGAAGACTTACCCCTACAGCATAGAAATTTGGATGTGACGCTATTAGAATACTCAATAAAATAAGGATGGAAATAACCGATGTAGATAGCTTTTTACGCTATTATGAAAAAGTAAAGCAGAGAACCCAACGATTGTTCGATTACATACCCCCGGGGAAGATTGAATGGACCTTTCAACAGGGTAAATTTACGATAGGGGATATAATAAGACATTTGGCAAACACGGAGCGTTATATGTTTGCAGAAAATGCCCAGTTTAGAGAAAGCAGGTATGCAGGCTGTGGGACCGAATACGCTAACGGGCTTGAAAATGTGGTAAAATACTACGATCAAAAGTACCAAGAGTCCAAAAGTATATTTTCACAACTACCCGCTACAGACTTGGTGAAAAAATGCAAAACACCCGGGGGCATTGAAATATCCGTATGGAAATGGTTAAGAGCCATGGTGGAGCATGAGATACACCATAGGGGTCAATTATACATGTACTTAGCGATGATCGGGGTAAAAACACCTCCCATCTATGGATTAACCTCCGAAGAGGTTATTAAAAATAGCATACGCTAAACAAAATATGGTAGATATTTTCGGCTACCTGGCAGTTGGGATCGGTTTGTTTGCGGTCACTAAAAAAAGCATACTATCTTTCCGGTTGTGGCATGTGGTATCTTGCTTATGCTATATAGTTTATGGGGTGTTAAACCCAGCGTACCCGGTATTGGCTTCAGGAGCTCTATTCGTAGTCATTCATTTGTATCATCTCAATAAAACCAGGCCATCTCGTGGCAATAAAAATACGTCGCACGACCCTTAACAATGGCCTCCCTGTAGTCCTTTGCCACTTTAGGCGTATACATACAAATACCTCTTTCGTGGTATTAAAATGATGGGCTGTTAAATTTTATTTGTTTTAAAAACAAATAGTTTAACATGTCAACAAAACACGATTTTACAGGAGCGATTGGAGCATGGATTGATTCCGAGCTACACCCCGCCGGGGCAACTTCTCCTTCTTCACCGAACAGTAATTTCAGTTCGATGAAGCTCAATAATGTGTATAAGAGCCTAGATTACTTGTGCATTGCATGGTACGGGCTGGATATGACCCACCCGGATCAGCCGACGATCTCAACGAGCAATCCCGGACTGGATATGATGGTGAGTGATGCGAAATCACAGAACCCAAACATTAAGCTGTTTGCCACCCTGGCATGGACGACGCAGATCTTGCATGACCTTCAAACCATCATTGATAACCCCACGACACTCAGAACTTTTGCAACAAACATTGCGACGTACCTTCGTTCCAAAAACATGGACGGTTTTGATATCGATTGGGAATATCCAATAAGCAACCTAACAAAAGAACAATGCTCAAAATGGCTTAATGCTTTAGGTGAGGCTTTTGGCACAGATCACTTCATCAGTATTTCTCCTGCCACTGCCATAGGACTTGACGCTCATGCCGTAAATAAGAATTGTGATATTATCAACCTTCAAACGTATTCAGGGTTTACCTCGGCGAGTAACTTCGTAGATATAGGTATCAATCCTTCTTTATTGGGCTTTGGGGCTAAATTTGAAAGTAGGAGTTCCTGGGATCCTGCCCCATATCAAAATGCTTACGAGGCTTTTAAACAATACAAGACAGGATTTACGGCAAATGGAAACGCATATCATTATAAAACCATATGCAACTGGCGTTTGGATTCGGGAAATTGGTCTTTTGAGCAGGGACAGCAATTACTTTTGAATCAATACATAAGGGAAGCGCCGCAAACTGTGCCATTTGATGATGGCGTAGTTATCCATGCACAAACTACTCCAACACTGCTGCAAAATGTGACGGTCTGGAGCGGTGAGGTGGTTGATGCCATACAGTCAGGCAATGAAAATCAAGAGGGCACTTATAAAGTAGAAATGCTGCAACATGGCGGAGACACCGCCACCCAAAATCCTACGATCAAACTACTGGAGGGACTCACCGAGCTCAGTTACGTTACAGGAAACTGGTATGGTAACCGGGTGATCGTACAAATTACAATAGCCGGAAGAAGTTATCCTAGGGATATAAGCCCTTCAGTGTCAGGTACACAAATGCATACTATTCAAGCGCCCACTGGACAAACGATTGTCGCTTTCAAAGGCGCCAGTCAATATGTATTCCTTGCCGGCGGCGGGTATACTTGGGTGCTTTCGGCCATTGATGCAGTCTTTGGTTAAATTTCATGGGCCTGGTACATTTATCCTAGGTAATACATACCTTTATCAAGGTAAAGCACTGCTCCTTCGTTGGTCAATAAAATCAACAAGCGATCATGTAGCTGTATGCAACAGGAATAGATGAAATTAGAAACCGCCGAAATATTGTCAAGATTCGTTGACAAAGAAAATAGCTCCGTTCCTGGATTTGAACAGTGGGTTTATTCAAATCCGGGTTTAGAAAGTGATTTGGGATCAGGGGTTTACAGTGAATTGATTGCCTTAGACTTTAGCGACAAGTCAATCCGGGTTAACGTGAAAAGAATAGTTGACCCGATCTTGGCTTATGCTGATTTACATAAATCACAGTTATTGAGTCTCATCGATGGCCTGGTTTCCAAATCAATAGCGCCATTGAAAGGGATTCGAGATTTGAATGTTTGGGCGAATAAAGGTTATCTTTTCCTGGGTTCAATTGAGCTGGTTGGAAACTTTGGAGAGCAGGGTAAATCAATCGTTCATTTGATTGATGAATCAATGAATGATAACACTCAATGGAACAAAACCATAGAAGCTGACCCTAACTTCCTGGATGAATTAGCGAGTGTAAAAGACAAAATTGAAAGTGGAAGAATTGTTCTGACGGGTGAAAAAGAAGAATTGAAATATTACGGAGAACAGTTTAAATACGAAGAGAAGTAAAGAGCATTTTGTGGGAAATTGTAGCTGGTGAGGAGTAAGTGGATTTATTGATTCTTAAACAGCTTTCAATCCGCTAGGTTGACTACCTAGTAAATGGAAGTTATGTTATGAAAAAAGAAGAATGACTATATTGAATACAAAGAACTTTGAAGTGCTTTAATATAGCGTTTGAATGGGGCTATTTACTTTTTTTAAAAGTTTATCTTAGATGAGGCATCGAGGAGCTGCTTAGGTGTGTACAGCGGAATTTGAATATCAGTCTCGGCGTTGACTAATATTCTATTCATGCATATTTTTGACAGTTTTGTAACTTATTTAACCTCCCAGGAATTTAAGAACCACAACCTGTGGGGTAATAATATTTATGATTTTTAATGATGTTATCGCGTCGATTATTGGATTAATAATAACTTTAGGACGCTAATTGTTTTTTGGATTTAGAGAGGAGTTTAACTTGAAGTAGAAGAAAAAAACGCTACGACAAGGGAAGTTGTTAACAATGATAGCTTAAATTAATTTATGACTAGTAAACTTTACTTATGAAAACCATCATTTTATTTTTGATCGGGTCCTTAACCTTGATTTCATGTGGACAAGGCAAAAAAACACAAGAAAAATTACCCTTTTCTAATGATTATTTGATCGGAGAATTCTCTTCGCAGAAAAATGGAGCTGGGGAGTTGAAGATAGCTAAGCAGGGTGAGAATTATGTGCTAATGCAGAAAATGGAGAATAATAAATGGACCGAAGGAGAAAAGCTCACAGCATTGGAGGATGGGCAATTAATTGAGAAATTTGGGAATAACTGGGCCGGTATTATTAGCGCCGCTTTGACTTCTGGTATGTGTGATTATTATCGAGTACAACCGGGAGAAAGTTTAGGTGGAATTACAATGGGAGAACAGCCTGGGACGGAATACTTAAGCCGATGCTTTTCGGATAGTTATCTTTATAAAGTTAAATGATGGTAAGATTTTGGTAAGGAAGGACGCGGCAGTAATTCACAATAAACTTCGAGCAAAATAAAGGGTAGAGCAGTTGAAGGGTTTAGTGTTTTTTTTCAACTCTTTTTACTGACACTCACCGGTTGCGGTTTCCGAACAGATCACCATGAAGGCACCATTGTATCGCCTGGCTCGAAATTGGAAGTATCCGCCTTCGTTAACATAACGGACAGTAAAAAACGAAACTACTTCAAAGTCGTGCTTATCATTAACGATAAAGCGCACGGTGAAACCATTGAGCAACTGACTGGAATTGGACATGCAATGAAATGGGCAATAGGATGGTATCGCCAAAATGTGATCGTAGCTCAAAGCAGTGATATTGGAACCCTGTCTTGGGAATACCTCGATGGTGAACTGAGGCCGTTGGAAGTAACGGATGATATGCACCGGTTTGCAGAGGAACTTCGTATAAAAAAATAGGGTCTGGATTGAGTCATAATGGTTGACCTAATACCCGGTTTAGACCCCTTGTTGGTTCGGTTCCAGGAATGCGTTTAGTTGGTTGGTTTAACAAAGCATACCACCTTATTCAATCCAATCTGCAATGATCAAAGTAAGTTATAAGGACGAAGATTGGCCAAGGTTATACCAATGATACGGCGAGAATGGATGAACTGCGAGGCTCCGTAGATTCCGGGACCTTTAAAACGTTAGAGGAAACATTCGAAAATGAAGGGTGGTTTGATGGGGAATTGCTAGTCGCTATCCATGCCAATGCAGAAAATGGTTTTATTGCCTATGACCGTACGGAAATCACCTGGCTGTAGGTCGATCCTAAATGTTACGGTAAAGGGATCGGGAGTTCCCTATTGAGAACGGCACTGGCCGATTGTGAGGGATCGGTAGTTGCGGAAGTACTTCCAGGAAACCTAAAAGCACTGTCTTATTATAAAAACCGGGGATTTAAAATTGTTGAGGAAAAAGAGGGGGTATTAGAAGGTAACGAGGACTTTAGAGCGGTAGGGTTTATTATGTAATATGAAAAAATAGGGTGAAATGGCCTTCAACGAATGGGGCAATTGTCCGCTATCCCGGTTTGCCATGCGCCGTTTTAGCCTTTATTCCAAATAACAGGCGCAAGATGCTTATTCTTTTGATGCCGAATTCGTAAAGTACCCAGCATCCCAGGTACGTGCCTAGCAGTAGGATGAGAAATTTCCACGAATTGGCAAGAGCACTGTTCATGAGATAAAAACCAATGCCGATCGTTACCGTTTGGTGCAAAATATAGAAGGGGTAAACAGCTTGGTTCCTGTATTTGATCACCTCACTTTCCTTGTTTAAAAAGCACGCAGCAAATCCAAAAAAGGCCAGTATCCAACTCCACCGGTTGAAGGAGGCAAACAAAGGCACCCAAAATGAGCTTGGGTGATTTTCCCACGTCCAAATCATGACTAGGAAAGAGATGACCCCAGTAAATGCGGCTTTGTTTTTGACCTTTTTCACAGCATCCCAAAAAACATCCCCTAGGCTTACGAGAATATAACCGGATAGAAAACAGGAGAAATAATGAGATAAAGCGTACCAATCCCCCCACAAAGAGTGGTTTGCAGGATAACGCGGTTCGAGGTATAGCTCAATCAAAAAGAGAGGAATAATGAATACATACAGGCCAATAGGAAGCCTTTGGATGAGCTTTTGCAACCACAATACCACCTGGTTATCGCGCTTTCTAAAGTATAGCAAAATTGGAAGAGACGTAAGCGTTATCGTCAAGAGGTACGGTAAAAACCAAAGGTGTGCCCAACTGAAGTTACCCTGGGGGTAAATTCCCTTGAAGAAATGCGGGTAGAAATCTAAAAATGAAGAATAAGTGTCTCCTTCACTGAGCCGTACTAGGTAAATTTGGGGCGCCACAATAAGTAGGGTACCTGTCAAGAGTGGCAAAAAAAGTCTCTGGATACGCTCTAAAATGAATTGGCCATGGCTTCTTTTAGACAGGGCAAATTTGGTTCCTATCCCAGAGATAACGAAAAGAATAGACAGCCTCCATCTGTTCACGAAGATCATAGGCCATTTCAACCCTTCGATCAATTCATTGTTTTTGATTTCCCAATCCCACGGAACGAAAAACATCCCAATGTGATAAACCACCAGGATGTCAAAAACGATCACCCTGATCCAGTCTATGTCATATCTTCTGTACATTTCAATGACATAGATGTCAAAGGACGAGGCATCGTTGCATTCCTTTAGCAAAAATTGAAATTTTCTGGATCGAGCAGGTTTGGGTTAATTGACCCTGCCATTGAAAATATACTCCCAATGCTGCGAATGCCGTGTGCTTAATAATAATCGTTCGCAAGACGTTCCTTGGACCTCTCCACAACCACCGCATAGTCGGCGCCCATCGCTGATAGCCGGTCGATAGAGGCCCGAACGAGTTTATGATTTGCAGATGCCACTGGAATGACCTCTTGAGCTGCCATCTTTTCAATTCCGGCAACTTCTTCGGCGGGATGCCACCCTGAAGCATCTAAGCGAGCCTGGATCTGTTCGAGCGCTTTTGAGTAATTCTTATCTAAGGTCATCCATGTATCAATGGTAATATCACCCTTGGCAAGTTGATCCGTAAGCCCAGCTTGAAGTGTTTTCATGTTCAAGAGGTTTTGGTAGTCAATTCTAGCGGCCTCAAATTTTGCCTGGAGTTGTATATCCTCAATGCTTTCCATTATACGGTAGTATACCGCGGTAGCGGTTACAGCTTCTTTCCCAAATGTTTCAGTTTCTTGGATGCTCAATGACTCGGCAAACAAGAAAGCAAATAGACCGGGAGAAAGGCGATTCATTGAAAATGACAGGCTTGCCGACGAGGTGGAGGTAGATTTGGCGGCTTCGGCAACAGTGTTTACAAGGTCAGTATACGCTTGCACGGCCTCCGGGCTCATTGCCGGGTTTTCAACGTTAGTATTTTTGGCTTTAGCAGCGACCTTCAATGCCGATGTTACAACGTTGGCAATTGCATCCAAACTGAACTCATGTACATATTCAATCTTTATATCCGAATTGTAGGTGACCTCCCTGGCGTCTGTCACCAGGGCATCTGCCAAGTGACCATCGATTTTCTTATAAAATTCGGCCTTTTTTGCATCATGCTGGCGCTTGAGCATGGCATTGAGCTTATCAATCTGCTCTTTAGCTTTTACGGTTTTATCCGCAACTCTCTTTACTGAAGGTGTTCGACATGCCATAGTGTTAGTTCTTTTGTTAGGTTTAACTGTTAGCGTTTTACTTATAATTCGTGACGGGTCCAATATGATCATTCTAAATCACATTGAGATAAGCATAATTATTTCACAATGGCTAAAAAAGCTGGACCGGGGCAGGGTAGGGAATAGGTGCAACTGTTACCTGTGGCCAAAGGAGAGATTCGTAGGTGATGAAGACGAATAGGCAAACCGGGGAATCAAGTAGACGTGACCTCGCCAAACCAAAAAAATACAGGTGGTTTTAGGCAGTTCTTATTTTTTCTTGGGAGTCGCTTTGTGAGAGAGGTAACGTAGGTAAACAAAGGCAAACCACCGATAAACGTCTCGTTTTCACGAATAAAGGTAGTATGCCAATGCCAAGCTATGCGTCCCCGGCTTTATGTGCCCTCCGGGGACGTCGTTTCTCTACCTACCTTTTACCACCTTTATTTTTTTAGTTACCCCGTTTTCTTCGAAATAGAGCACATAGATCCCACTTAATAGCTCACGCGTATCCACGGTAAGGATGTCGCCATCAAACTTCACGCGGGGTTTACTCACCCGCCCGTCGGTACTTACAAGCCGGATGGAGCGTATTGCTTTCTTAGATTTTATACCCTTAATGTTCAATTGATCATCAAATGGGACGGGAAATACTTTAAAACCTTCAAAGTCAGTTAAGTCCACGGCAGGAGGGGTGCTATTCACCCGGTTGATGGCAGTGGACGCCTTGACATTTTGATCCGTTGTATATCGTACCGCAAACTCCGCCACGGATGCCCAGCGTTTACCATCCACCTCGGATAGGGCCCGGAAATAAATGTAACGGCACCTAAAGCTTTCAAAATCCACGGTCTGTTTCAAGGTTGATTTTTGGAACGCTCCCGTAGCCAGCTGCTGCCAGCTTGATCCATCCCAGCCGAATAAAACGTAATCTTTGACCATACCCGTAGTCCCGGTCTGCCTTCCTGTATAGGAAAAACCGACCAAATCGCGCTGCTGTCCAAGGTCTATCGCAATGAAGTGCGGATGCGAGGAGTTATCATCGTACCAGTTGGTGTGCCAGTACGTATTAAGATCACCATCCACCGCCTTCTCCTTTCCTTGGTCTTCCCGCACCGTTTCTTCGCTATTGGTGTCATAAACCCTACAGCCGTTGCAATTTTCTACGACGCCAGGAGGGTTTACCTCCTCTTCGATAACGGCCTGGGCGGTGTTCGAATAGTCAGAATAGTTGGTGGCGTCCCAAGCTCTCACCCGGTAGGTGTAAGTCCCTGCCTGCAGCTCTTTATCCGTATAAGTTTGCGTATTGGCAGCTAAGTTTCTTATGACTTGGTAGGCGCCTCCTTGGCTTCTTTCTAAGGAAAACCCATTTTCATTGTTGGCATTATCCTGCCATGTGATCGTCACATCCTTGTTATTTACCAGGGCGACCAAATCGGTAGGAGCACTGACCACACTACCCCCGGCATCATACAGGTCAGATTCCCATATTCCCCTTCCATACGTGGCTACACGGATCTTACGCGTAGGGTAATGGATCTCCAGGTCCGAGGTAAGTACCCCGGGTAGGTTTTCGGAAAATGGGATCCACTCATTGAGGTCGTCATTGGTATAATAGACACCGGATTGCATACCGACATACAGCCCATTAACATCTGTATCGTCAAATACGAGGCATTGAGCAGAAATACTTGGTAAGTTACCCCGGATATTGGTCCATGTACTTCCAGCGTTCGTCGAGAGATATACCCTAGACCCCGAAGTAGCAATAGCTACTCTTTCGGGATTAGTGGGATCCACAGCCACATAATTGACGTTCCCTCTAAAATTACTTACTTCTGTCCACGATGGGTTGGTGTTTTGACCGTTTTTAGTCCGCCAGAGCCGGCTTCCATTGGCAATGTAGATGTAATCGTTATTGGAAGCGGCTACAGCCATTTCATCTAAATTTCCACCGGTATTGATCGTTCCCGTCATGTTACGCCAGCTACCGCTTCTTCCTCCATTTCGACTTCGGTATAAGTTGCCATACCCTACGTAGATCGTGTTGTTATCGATAGGGTCCATGGTAAAAGGGGTGACCCATTCTCCCCTGAAGTCGCCGGGTTTGCTTATACTGCCGATACTGTTTCCTCCATCGGTACTTTTGTAAAGGGAGCCGAATTGGGTGGTTCCGTACACTACGAACTTATTTTTATGATCGATAAAGCACTCCATACCATCAGCACCAAGCCATTCTTTAAATTGCCGGCTTGACCCGTTCATGATGTTCGTCCCGTTATCTTGTGCACCCCCTACGATCATATTGGCGTCCGTGGCCGCTCCGCCGATGCGATAATACTGTCTCACTGCCAGGCCGCCTTGGGTGAGGTCAGCACAGTTATTGCCCCGGTCAGTACTGCGAAAAATACCACCATCCGTACCCAAGTAAATAACCCCGTTGATGTACTGCATGACTTCGATATCCGCATGTACATAAGAACGGTCGTTGGGTTGGTTCCAGGCAGCCAGGGTAGTAAAGGTCGTGCCCCCATCTAATGAGCGTGAATAATTCATTCCACCTACGTGTACCTCGTTGGCATTTGTGTTGGACACGGTAATGGCCATGTCACGTGAGGCCTGTGTAAAATATACATCGCGTGTAGAAACGCTGTTATAATCTGCACGGATACTGAAGCTTGACCCGCCATCAGTGGATCGATAGATACGCCCGAAACTACTCCCTCTTTTTTGAACAAGGTAAACCATGTTGGGATTTGCCGGGGTAACGGCCATTTTCATTCGTTCTGACCGGATAATCCCATTGGTAATACGGCTAAAGGACGAGCCCCCATTTGTAGAGCGATAAAAGTTATCTCCACAAGCGTAGATCACGTTGGTATTTCCCGGCCTGAATTCAACATCCTCGGCCTTGGCATTCAGGACACGACTAAAACTATTTCCACCGTTTTGGGACCGGTATAACGCCGCAGTGGTGCCGATGAATATAATGTTGCTACTAGGATGGATCAGGATCCTCCTGGGGGTCCCATTTACCCGGTATATTTCTGCCCAGGAATTTCCACCATCGACGGATTTCATGATCTGCCCGGCAGAATTACCTAAAAAAACGATATTACGATTGTTGGGATCGATGGCAATGGACCAAATGAACATATTGATCATATTATCCCCCAAAGGCCTCCAGCTTCTCCCGGCATCTACCGTTTTCCAAATGCCGCCGCCGGGTGCGCCGGCATAAATAATTTGCTGCTCGGTAGGCTCTACGGCAATAGATACTATCCTCCCCAGGCCCGGTGACCAGCTCCGGGTACGTGTCCAGTTGAATGGCCCTAGCTCTTGCCAGTTACTACTGCTTTGGATCCTGCTCGTGGCTTTCCCGGCACTCTTGCTCCAAGAAGCTTGGAAACTTTCGAATTCGGTCAATACTTGTTTATCGCCGATCACTTTTCCATTAGCATCGGCATTTCGCTTGGCCCAGTACAAGTTACGCATGTAGAGTTTGTACCCACTTCCTTTTCCCTTGTCCCGGTTTTTATAATACTTGTCTCCCTTACGCTCCAGTTTCTTTACCTTGACTTCTTCTTCCTGCATAAGCCGGAAGACGTTTTGCGCATAAATAAGCTGGCTAATAGGGCTGGATACTAAGAAAATGATAATGATCAGTCTCTTTTTTAATGTAGATGTAACGTGTGGATTGAACATAAGTAAGTTGTTAATTGGTTGGAATACATTTTTATAAATTCAATGCAGTGGTCGATTCTTTTTTGAAATTCTTCTCTAAAAGGCTTTAGGAATTATTGTGTTCGCCTGGTAAATCCTAAGAAGTAAATCAAGGGATGGAGTATACTATGGCATACTCGCTATCCATAACTTACAGGGAATTGTACAGGAGCCTATCTCAAGCCGTCCCTCATTGGTCCATTTAAAAAGATTACCTTCGTACGTAACTTGATCTTCCAGGAGTAACTTGTACCTGCTGGCCGCTCCTTCCACCCCGGGGGTATGCCAGGCTTCTTTTTTAGAGCCTGCCGGAAAAGAGAGATTGTTTTAAAATCGGCGCCAGCCGGCCTTTCATATTCTACCCGTTGTGAAGGGTGTATAGGTTGCGATCTTGCGAACGGTATAGCCAAACAAAAGACAATGATTATAGCCAAGATCTTTTTCATAACGTGGGTTTACAAGTAGATAATAGCCTATAGAGGACAGGAGAACACGTATTGCGCGCCTGTTCCAAGAATCAAAAAAACTGAATTGGGTAAGGGAATGACACGAGGGGAACATAATCTCCTGTGTCGGTCCTGATATATCAAGAGGCTTTCACATACCGGCCGGGAGAAATGATTCCTTTCACCGGTAAGCTAAGCAAGGTGCCCCGGGACTTTTGAATTCTGCACCGGTGCAAAGATAATAAAGAATTAGACCCAGGCTTACTAAAAATGTAATAAAATTAATATTTTAACCCAAGTAATGTAATTATAAAATTATTTAATTGATTTATAATTAGTTATGAAAAAGATTTTTTGTGTTATAACCGGCAGGATAAAGTGGATCTTTGGATGTGGGGTACAAATGAACCCAAGTAACATGATCCGTGAGACAAGATAATAGTAAATCGTTAAAAACTCAGCAATGAATTTAGTTTTTTGCTCCAGTTATTTTGAGAACAAGGGTTTGCCTTCTTTCGGATGTTTGAGCAGTCAAGTTTCAAAGAGCTACAAGGGGTACCTGGCCAGGCTAGGGAGGAGACCACTACAATATTTCTATTCAAAAGAGGGAAGGAGAGGCGTTTAGGAAAAGAGGCAATGCTCAATCCCAAGAAAACAAAGCAACGTATCTTAGCCGGTCAATACAATTGCCGGTTCGAAACAGTGATCTGTCACAGGTGGTTTGATGAAAAGAACGTCAAAAAATATTGATCACTCTTTCTCTAACCGTTCCTGTAATAACCGAATTTCTTCTTCCAAATGCCTGACCTTCTCAGTATACCAGGCCCTCGATTTGACGAGTTCATCGAGTATATTGAGGTACTGTTCGAAAGTGGCCTTAAGCTCTACCTTAGACAATCGATTTAACTCAGGACGCGTTATCCCAATGTATTGGCTAATATCTACTTCATTCATATCGTTGGTCAATCCGAATAATACATCGATACTCGAGCCCAGTATTTTGGCTAAATGGGGTATGGCCGGGGCTTTTGGAAAAGTATCGGTCTGCTCATAGTTACTTATATGTTTCTGTGTAAAGTTGTTACCAGTTTCTCTTGAAAGTAGATCCGCCAATTTCTTTTGGCTCATCCCACGAAGCTGACGGTACTTTCTTAGATTATCACCAAATATATTACTCAATATTTTAAAAATTTAAAATCATTACCAATAAATTTGGTAATTCAAAATTTGATTCGAATAAGCGGAACAATATAAGCCCCTTTAAAAAAAGATAAAACTCATTTAGGGGCTAATACCAGGTGAGTTCGCGATGAAGATACTCCTTGCACAGTTCATTCGGAGATTGGCAAGGTACAAATGGACGGATCGGGGGTTCCTCCATTTGGAAAGCAGGGTTTCGGCCCTGCTTTTTCATTAAGGCTCCCTCGAAAATTAGGTAAGATGGATCAAGGGATCAAGGAAGCATGGGATGCCGGGTGTCGACGAACAACGGCATCAGGGCTGCCGGCTTAAGGGGGATATATTGAGTTTTGACTTCTATTTTAAACCTCGAAGGAATTGAACCCTTTTGGAAAAACAATAAATACCTGGTGCACTAACCTCGAAGAGGTGAATTAATGCTACCTCCTCGTTTTGATTATTGGTCTAAACGGCCTGGTGTGAATAGCCCATAGCCGGCTTTAACAAACGTAAAAAAGCCGGGATAATCCTTACCCCGGCTAGTTTAAGTTATGGTTTTACAGTGTGTTAATCATCAAAAACATTGATGTGGGACATGGTTACCCTGCCGATGGCCTCCAAATCGCTATCATTGAGATCTTCACTGGGTTGCAACTCCCCCTGTTTTATTTCAGCCTTGAGTTCTACATTGAGAGCGTCTTTAAACTCTTCAATGGTAAATAGCTGGAAATCGACACCTAGTCTTTCTCCAATTTTTTGGGCTTCGTCGTCGCTGATTTTTTCTAGCGCTTTCATTTTGGTTTGTTTTAAATACCACTTTGTTAATTGTTGTCCAGGTCAAAAGCAGGGTTCGCCGCGTTAGGGAACGAGCTGCCTTTAATCTTTTCGAGATCAAAATAGCTTGTTGGTCAAAAAAAATTTTATGACATATGTTACGTCCTAACATGACCTTTGAAAGGTTGGCAGTCAAACCGTAGTTAACCGGGATAAGTGGACAAATGGGTCTACGATCTTAGGTTACGAGTAGCTCAATTTTTTTATCAATAAATGTATCGGCTGGACCAATGAAGGTCTAGTTAAATATTTGAATACCAGTAAAAAATGAAAAATTTCTTACGTTCAGTCCCTATTCTATTTTTGGCCATTGTTTTACTCTTTTTGACCGGTTGTGAGTCTGAAGATTCGGAAAATGTGGAGCAAGATCGCATTTATGCGCTTTATGAGCTCTTTTACAACGAAAATGAGAATTTAACCTTAGCACGCACCACTTTTTACTTTGGTAATCCTACGGGTACCAAGCTTGAGCTATCTGGTGGAGCGTCCATCACGTTTGATGGAGAGGCCTTAAGCTATAATCCTACCTTAGCTTATTACGAACTCGCGATCACCGGCCCGGTATCTTCCGGTACTTTTGTATACACCGACCTGGACGGGAACACCTTTACAAACCCCGTAGCCATAACAGCGGTCGATTTTCCAGCGGGACAGGCCACAACGCTAGATAAAAGTGAGCCTTATGAAATTGCTTGGGAAGGTAGCGCGTTAGTGGCCGGCGAATCAGTGACGGTGAGCCTTGTGCCCAATGCTGTTTCTGAAACCAAGCTTTTCCTACAAGTCAATATCGGGGCTACTTCCATTGTTTTAACCCCGGGACGATTAGCGGATATAGAGTCCGCCGTAGGGCAGCTTGTGATGGACAGGTTTACCTCCTCGGAACCTGCGCAAGCCACAAGCGCCGGGGGAGAGGTGGTAGGTCACTATCGTGCGAGTAACCTTAGCGTGGATATCCTGTAAAACCTATCCATTCAAAGAACATGTTTAG
Organism: Fulvivirga sp.; assembly: GCA_028280565.1. Classification (GTDB taxonomy): domain Bacteria; phylum Bacteroidota; class Bacteroidia; order Cytophagales; family Cyclobacteriaceae; genus Fulvivirga. The sequence goes on along the minus strand of JANQLQ010000086.1, from coordinate 28,034 downwards.
GCGATCGGCTCTCCTTTAGGAAATTGAAGGGTGTTCGATGCCTTTAGCCAAATGACGTTATTCCAGGTTTCAAGTCTTTGATTCCTGTTTCTTGAGTTGAACAAGTAAGGCTGGGCTAGGGAGGGATCAGTAAACGTCCTTTCCTGGTCCAGCCTTTGTTTGCCTAGCACGTGAAGCTTTGTTCCTAAGATGGCTTTCTAGCCCTTAGATATCCGCACTTATCACAACTTAGCCCGGGGTACAACTAAGCACCTGCTTTTGACAACTTATCTTCTGGTGGTGACAGCCCGGTAAGCTTTTTTTTACCAGGCGCCTGCCCGGGGTGAATTTTGTTGTCAAAGAGCGGATCATGAAAAACAAATTCACCTTATTCTTTTCCCTTTTGTCCTTCATGGCCACGGCCCAGTCAAAAATTGAGGGACGTGTGGTGGACCAGCAAGGCGAGCCGGTGCCAGGGGCTAACGTCTATTTGGAGGGAACCTACGACGGTACTTCGAGCGACCTGTACGGGCAGTTCCAATTTATTACCAGTGAGACAGGGGATCACACGTTAGTAGTTACTTTCGTCGGTTTTGAGCGATATGATGGGCAAATGCAGCTCCCGGGAGATCACCAAGTCGTGGTGGAGTTGGTGGAGCAGATCAACCAGCTGGAGGCCGTAGTGGTCAGTGCCGGGTCTTTTTCTGCCGGCGAGGAGAACAGCCGGGAAGTGCTCAAGCCGCTGGATATTGTCACCACCGCCGGAGCTACGGCAGATATAGCCGGGGCATTGAACACACTGCCCGGTACGCAGACCGTAGGAGAGACGGGGAGATTGTTCGTGCGCGGTGGTGAGGGGTACGAGACCAAAACATTCATTGACGGTATGGAAGTACTCAATAGCTATTCGCCCTCGGCGCCGAATACCCCCGGGCGTAACCGCTTTTCTCCCTTTATGTTTGGGGGCACGAGCTTTAGTACCGGGGGGTACTCCGCCGAATATGGGCAGGCCCTGTCTTCTGCGCTTATCTTGAAGACCAAAGATATGCCCATGGAAAACCGGACAGATCTTTCCCTGATGACTGTCGGAACGGATATTGCACACTCACAGCTTTTCGAAAACTCCAGTATTGCTGCCAAGCTGCAATACACACACCTGGAGCCTTACTTCCGCTTCGTAGATCAAGCCATAAAATACGACGAGGCGCCTCATTCTATCGATGGCAACGTGGCCTATCGTCATAAAGTAGACGATGACGGGATGGTGAAGTTCTATGGTAACTTTAACCGCTCCGACCTTACGATCTACGAGCCTCAAATCATGGACGCCTCCATACAGGATCGTGTGGATATATCGAATAGGTACCTGCACCTGAACGCCAATTACAAGGACATCCTGGACGATAAATGGAGCATAAAGACCGGCATGTCACTGACGAACTCTCAAGATGATCTTATCGTGAACAACACCATCCATGACGAGAGTACCCGTGGATTTCATAGCAAATCCGTTTTAAGCTACGATCCTTCCACGAAGATGTCTTTGAGTTTTGGAGCGGAGCATTTTTACCGCTCCAGTTCGTTCAAAGTCGAAGAACAAGAGGTTTCTAATTATAAATACGACCAGCATTTGGGGGCTTCGTTTGTAGAGAGCGATCTCTTCTTCTCTAACGACTTTGTATTACGCAGCGGCCTGCGCCTGGAATATGATAACCTTACTGGCAAGGCGCGGTTATTTCCGCGTACCTCCCTCGCTCATAAACTTGGGAATGATGGGCAACTGTCCTTTGCCTATGGGCGGTTCAATCAACAGGCACAGCCCGAGTACTTACGTGTCAATGACGCGCTACTTCCCGAGGGCGCCGAGCACTTTATCCTGAACTACCAAGTCATAAAAGACCGGCGTACGTTCCGTATCGAAGCATATCATAAACGTTACATGGACCTGGTCAAATTTCAAGATCCCTTTGACCCAGCCACATTTAGCAACTCGGGAGAGGGGTATGCCCGGGGGATAGACCTATTTTGGAGAGACAACGAATCGGTCGAAGGACTAGATTACTGGGTGTCCTACTCCTATATCGACACTAAGAGAGATTATCTCGATTTCCCCGGGAAATATGAGCCCAGCTTCAGCTCCAGGCATAACTTTTCCGTAGTGACCAAGTATTTCGTGAAGGCGCTGAAAACACAGGTTGGGGGTACCTACAGTTTTGCCAGTAGCCGGCCCTATCATAATCCCAACACCACTGAATTCAATGGTGGGCGAACCCCAGCTTACCACGATTTAAGTGTAAACTTTAGCTACTTATACCGCCCTCATGTGATCTTCCATGCCTCGGTCACTAACGTAATGGGTGTAGATAATATTTTCGGATACGAATACAGTGATGAGCGTAATGCTCAAGGGCAATATGTGGCACGTGCCATCCGGCAGCCGGCGACACGTTTCATTTTCTTCGGGGCCTTTATCACGCTTTCGAAGAACAAAACCGTAAATCAACTTCCTAATCTATAAACTTAAACAAAATAGTATGAGCTTATTAATTTCAACTTTCTTCATAGCAGCAGGATGCCTATTTCAATTTCAACAGACCTCAAAGTACGAACAGGTGATGACAGACAACATTGAAAAAGTATACCAGGCCGAAACCGTAGAGGAGTATCGCGCAGTGGTCAACACCTTCGAACGTATAGCACAAAAAGAGAATGAGAAATGGGAACCGCTTTACTACAGTGCGTACGGCTACATCATGATGTCTGCAAAAGCGACAAGCACAGGTGATAAAGATAAGTACCTAGACCTTGCCCTTGAACACATCAAGAAGTCCTACGAATTAGCGCCCCAAGAAGATGAAGTCTGGGCATTAGAAGGATTCGTTCACATGATACGTGTGTCGATAGACCCGGGTAGCCGCGGACAACAATATACACCTTTAACCATGCAAACACTTAAAAAGGCCGTGGAGATGGATCCCGGAAACCCTAGGGCGACCTACCTATTAGGACGTATGGAGTTTGGCACCGCCCGGTTTTTTGGCGCAGACACTTCGCCGGCCTGCGCAAGGCTACAAGAAGCGGTTCGTCTTTTTGAGCTTCAACCCGGTCAAGTAACCTTGGCCCCGTCCTGGGGAGCGAATGAGGCAAAAGAAGTCGCCACATACTGTGGCAAGTAGTAGGCCTGGCCAAGCTAATTTGCAAAAACAAACTCAATGTTAGGAGAGGGATCAATATTTATCTTTTTTCCTTGGAAGACAGCACTTCTCAATTTACCGGGTGACTTCAAGTTACCCGGTAAATTGATTATCATGATGCAACGGTAAAAATGATCCTAATTTGACCATAAGCTAGGTGATCCGAAATAACGTAACCCGCTCACTCCATATCCATCTATAGTTTGGCTAAAGTACTAATCCCTTCCAGCAAGGTATCCAATTCCCCGGTGTGGTTGTACAGGTTCGGTGTTACTCTAACGACTTGCCGGTCTTCCAACTGCCGGATCACGGTGAATACTTTGAATTGCTCATAGAGCCTATGTACTATATCCTTGGCCTCCATGCCTTCAATATAAAAGCTGGCAATGGCACAGCTCTGTGCTTCTGCAGTAGGGGTGGTGATGACCACTTTGGGTATTCTCATCGCTTCTGCTGTCCAATATTTCTGTAAGTAACGTAAACGCTTCTCCTTGGCGGGGATTGTGACCATTTGGTTGAACTCTTGCGCCGATGGAATGGTCATGATGATAGGTGTGGCCAAAGTACCGAAGTGACCTAGCCGATGAATGTTATCCTTAGGACGGTTGGAGTCCCCAAATAAAGGTTTCAGATCCCGAACCCTTCCTTTTTTGACGTAAAGCATGCCTGCGCCCAATGGATTGCTGAACCATTTGTGAAGATTGACACCTACAAAATCGGCACCCATTTCACCCAGCTTAAAATCTACTTGTGCAAAACTGTGGGCCGCATCCACAATGATCTCGATTCCCCGGGGCCTGAGCGCATCGGCGATCTTTTTTACAGGGATGATCTGCCCGGTAAGATGGATCATATGGGTAAGCAATACACATTTCGTACTTGGGCTGACAGCCTCCGTATACAATTCCAAGACTTCTTCGTCATTTTTAGGAACAAGGGGCAGCCGGATGAATTTAAGCTGAATACCTATTCTTTTTTCCAGCATTTCAAACGTTTCGATCATACTATGGTAATCCTGTCGATTCAAGATCACTTCATCTCCCTTTTGTAGGTCCAGCCCTTGGATCAATATATTCAAAGCCTCCGTGGCATTCCGCGTGATCAGCAGCTCTTCTGGGTGTACCGAGGAGAACGCTGCCAGCGACTTCATAATTTCCCGGTAGTCATGCACGTAATCGGTGCGCATATACTGCGAGGAAAAACGATTGACCTTTTCTATGTTCAAGAGGTAGCTTTGGTGTACAGGTTTGGGGTGCACCCCGAAATAGCCGTTTTCCAAATTGATAAAATCACTGGGAATATCGTAAAATTCTCCACGGAACTTTTCCCAATAGGCCTCATCGGTGGTTCTATCTTTGGAAAAGGCTTCTTGCCATTTTAGAAGATCTTCCTTAGCCGGTATATCGTTGAGTGACTTGCCAAACAACGGCACTCCTGCCAGCCCCAGGCTGATCTTTTTGAAGGCGTTACGTCTTGAAAGTTTCATCGTGTCGAATTTCTTTTGTTGTGATCCAGTCCTGTAATCACGTGGTGACTTTATCATAGAATTTAACTCACCCTAAGTTAGCTACTTGGAATTCGTAAATAGGAGAAACGATAAAATTAATGATGCCTTTTTGTTCAATACATAGGGCGTTTTTGGAGGCTTATTCCTCCCTAATTTGGAGAGGGCCAAACGTGAAGAAATCACACGATAGGATAGGTTTTAAAAAGGGTCAGAGAGCCAAGTCAGCACGTAAAGTGGACCCTGGGTTGGGATAAAGTTTTGAACAGACGAAGTCGTTAAAGGATAGATCGAATACCGACTGTATTCCTAGGGATGGATTTTATTTCTTTACGATCAACACGCATAAAGCCAGGCTTCATCGATCGTTAGCACCTTCTGTAATAATTCCTTTCCCGTCTGCGCCCCTGGCCTAAGTAAAGACCCCGTACTAAAATGACCCGGACTCTTCTATGGTTTGCAATGAATATCCATTTTAAACAACCAATTTGGCCTTTCTTTGTTACATATTAAAATGAATAAAAGTAAGTGCAGTTGGGAAGTTCCTGCTATTGAACAAGTGAGTAGCAGAAAATTCATTTTTAAGGGGCGTTAGCGATGATGAAGTGGATGAAAAGAGTTATGTATGCCTCGGTATTCTTGGTTCAGGCAGTTTGTTCATATGCTCAAACCGGTACAATAGGTGATCCTTTTACCTCTTTACAGCAAGGAACTGAGGTTACGGTTGCTGGAGTGTATTATTTTGACATAGGAGGTACTACATTCGATACCTATGTAGATGCCAATGGGTACGTACAGGTTGCCATTGATTTTGGAAATGGAGCTGGTAATTTGCCCCAAGGTACCAGTTTAAACGCTACTTCCAGGGGAATCCTCAACCCGGCCATTTTGGGAGCTTTAACGGAAATTCAAGAAGTTAGGATTTCTTCAAGTACTGGTAACTTTGATGTAGCTACTACCGATGCAACCATCATAGGCAGAATTCAAAGCAACACGACATTACATCAAGGTACGGCCGATAACTTAATAAATAACAACTGGGCAGGAACAAATGCTACATACATCACCGTCAACGCTTCCTGCATGACTGTTGATGGCACATCCTTACATGAAAATATCATACATCTCTGCGGAAATGCAGCAGGTTTTCATTGGATCCCATCTTCTTCATTCCAGGCGGAACAATTTTTTAGCGGAGAGATAGCAAATTTAACGTTTTTCCAGTTATGGGTAAGGAGCAGCTTAACGCTTCCCATAGAATTATTAACCTTTAGTGCTACCGTAACCAACAACAACTGGGTTAAGTTAGATTGGCAAACGGCCTCTGAAAAAAATAATGATTACTTTACCCTAGAGCGAACTACGGACGGGATCCATTGGGAAATAATTAAAAATATTGATGGGGCGGGAAACTCATCCACGCCGTTGAACTATTCAGAGATTGATAGCAATCCCCATCCCGGTATTTCCTACTATCGCCTGAAACAAACTGACTTTGATGGACAGTTTTCTTACTCAAAAATTAGAAGTATTCACCTGCAAAAATTCTATGAAGCTAAGGTGTTAATTTACCCAAACCCTGTAAACAACAAATTGACGATCCAAGGAAACAGGCTGGGATTGGAGGATATCCAGGTATATGATGTATTTGGACAAAACGTGACTGGGCTCACTAAACCAATAACAAACCTTGAAAATAGAATGGTTATTGACTTCTCACAATTGAATATGGGTGTTTACTACATCAAAACCAAAACTACCACCAACAGGGTGTGTAAAGTACATTAAAATGCAAGCGGTCCGGGGACGTGATTAGATTCCTTAACAGCACCTTTGAAAGGCACCAGGTAGTGGAATGGACTGGGCTCGGTGTGGCCTGGACCACGGCTTGAGGCGGTAGATGATAGCTTTTGTTTATGTCACTTTTGAGCGATACTTCTCTGGGGTTACTCGAGCTACGTTATTCTGAGAATATCCTTGCGGGTGTTCGAAACTCTTGATCAGTATAAATAGGGCGTCTTTGGAAATTAGCTTTGATAGGAAAGCGTTTGATTTTGACAAATTAGGCTAGATTTTTGAGTGTTTCGGGTAATGCTATCTTCGCAATGAGCAGTATACGCGGGATTATGTAGTTCTAAGTTCGGTTTTCATTTTCTTTTGCACGCCCAAAAGAAAACGAAACAAAAGAAAAGGGCGCCAGCAACAAAGCCCATTTTCCCCTCGAAACGCGCTGTCCAGCCCCTATAGGCCGCTTGCCCACAGGCCTCAAATGGGCCGCGCTGTTCCTGGATGTCTCCCCTCCATACGCTATTTGAATTTTCAATGATTCACTCAATAGTGAATTAAAGCCGTTCAGTTAAGGCCAGTGCTCACCCCTACACCCCGAAGGGAGAGCCAATCGCGAGGTGGATCTCTCTTTTAGGGAGAAGGGGTGAGATGGGTACGATCAAGCGGCATTTAATAGTGAATTCCCTTTACATTGAATATCAAGTGTGGATCATCTATTGAAACTGCTAACGATCATTAAAGCTGTAGAAACTAGCTAATCTCAAGGGGCTAAGTTTCAACTTAACAGGCTGCGTCTCCCTAATTATAGTGGGTTTTTTATGTTGATTTTGGTCTTTAACCGGTTGTTTATTCCACTATCCCGGAACACGATAAATCGAAAACACGAATCATTGATAAAAGATTGGTAATCAATTTCTACGGCTTAAATTTTTCTTTTTGCCAAGAATGACTTATAATAAAATTCAACTTAACACACAACCTGTCCTGTTCTAAGGTATGTTTAGATCTGACCAGTTTCTATCTAAAGATCATCTTCTAAAATGGAGTGATGAATTGGGAATTGAATTTAAGATCAAACGGATAAAAAAAGCAGAAGTATTCTTGCGGCAGAGGCAACGGTGTGATTACTTTTATTTTGTTACAAACGGATTTATCAGGCTGTACTACATGGACTTGGACGGAAATGAGATCACTCACTGGTTTTCTTCTGACAACATGTTAATAACCTCTCCTTTCAGTTTTTTTAAAGGAGAAACTAATATTCTTAATTTTGAAGCACTTGAGGACACCGAGTGCCTTCTAATTAGCAAAACTCAATACGACCTACTGTTTACTGAAATTAAAGAGGCAGCTCATGCGATCCAACTTCTGCTTGCGGAGTTTGCCATGCGACTTAGCAGAAGGATCATGAGTGAGCATACTGAATCTGCTGAGTATCGTTATCTTAAGCTGTTGGAAGAACATCCACTCATTTTTCAAAAAGCGAAACTTGCCCATATTGCTTCTTACCTGGGAGTTACTCAACAAAGCCTGAGTAGAATTAGGAAAAATTTGGTCCATTAGTATATTCAATCATGGGTTTACCAAGAAGCTTTCGATAATCTTTGAATCGAGTAATTCCCTAATCATGAACTCTCGTGCCTTATGTTTTGATAATTTTGTTCACCGTACGTAGCAATAGCGGATGTGCCTGGAAATTAGTCATAGCACCAAGTAGAGGGTGGTAATCGTGGAGCCTTTCATGAAGAGTTTCTTAAAGGAATGGGACACACCAATATTCGAATCAGTATTGTCCCAGCGACGAGTATCGGTGTTGTGATCGGTGCTTTTGATTGAGCAAAGTACCCATTTGAAGGGATGCCGCAATCTTCCAATCCAGCCCCTTATTATCCTTGTTTTTAAATTCTGTCCCCTATTTTATTGGCCCGGGATTATTGTATAAAAGTATTTTAAGTTTCCATTATGTACATGGATCCCATAATCCAGGCTTGACTTTCGGAAAGGAATTCCTTGCCAACCCACGTAAATTTAGTAACCGTAAAGACCATTGGAAGCATAAGTTTAAGCGGGTGTTTGGATAAAATTTATACACTCAATACATAGGTAGTTTTCCGCGTTGGATTTTCTATGAAGACCACCCCCCAAACCATGCCATTTTACACTTCGATCGTTTTTTAACCTATGGTAAATTTTTCATGCGTTGTATCCAGGAATTTTACTGGAACAACATAAACAACATCATCATGAAAACGTCATTTGTAAAATCCATTAGAAAATCTGCCAGGTATTGGTTTATCCCACTTATAGTCGGAATCCTGTTTATCATCCTTGGAGGCTATACCATTGCTACACCGCTCAAATCCTACCTGGCACTTGCTGTTTTATTTAGCCTGTCCTTTTTGATTACGGGTACATCAGAGGTAATATTTGCTTTTGTCAACAGGAAAGAAATAGAAAACTGGGGCTGGTCGCTGAGCCTTGGTATCATAACTGCTATAATAGGGGTCCTGCTTATTATCAATCCCGGGGTTTCATTAGTTACATTGCCTTTTTACGTCGGCTTTCTAGTGCTTACCCGATCCATTGGAGCCATTGGTTTTGCACTTGACTTAAAGAATTACGGCGTCCTGGACTGGGGGAATTTAATGGTATTAGGCGTACTAGGTGTATTGCTTTCTTTCACGCTAACCTTGAATCCCGTATTCGCTGGAATGACGGTCGTATTTTGGACGGGATTGGCATTGATATCTGGCGGACTTTTTAGCATTTACTTTGCCTTTAAGATGAAGAAGATTAGGAAAGCTCCGGGTCTTACTTCTTAAGTGATAACAGGAATTTTTTATCTCGATCATTTAAGTAAATCCAAATTCCAAGTAAGGTACTGTCATGAAAGCCTATCATCACTCAATTCAAGAATCAGTTAGACTTCGGGAAGTTTTGATCATATTATCCAAGTACGGCCTGGCCGACTTATTTAAAGAGGTTAAAATTGACTGGGTAAGAAAATATATAAAATCTAAGCGTAAAGAGCTTCCTAATCAATTTACAAAACACCAATTGATCAGGATGGCGCTAAGTGAGCTGGGAACCACCTTCATAAAACTAGGGCAGCTATTAAGCACGAGAAGTGACCTGGTCGGGGTAGAGCTGGCAGAAGAACTTTCAAAACTACAGTCGTCCACCCCAGCCGATCCATTTGAGTATGTAGAAGCTACTATTTTAAATGAATTCCAGGTTTCATCCCTCCAAGACGTGTTTGCCGAATTTAACGTAGAGCCGATGGCTTCGGCCTCTATTGCCCAGGTACACCGGGCTTCATTACGAACTGGTGAGCAAATAGTAGTGAAGGTAATGCATGAAGGCATTATCGAAAAAGTGAAAAGCGATCTTGAGATTATTTCCCAGTTGGCCAATATGGCAGAGCAGTTCGTCTCTCCACTTAAGATTTATCAGCCGGTAGCTACCGTTAGAGAACTCAAAAATACTATGTTGAATGAATTGGATTTTAGGAAAGAACTCAGCAATATGCAAGTACTTGCCGACAACTTCGCTAATAATCCTGGTATTCATATTCCTGTTCCGGTAGTTGAGTTGTCAGGACGAAAAATATTGTCCATGGAATTCGTCAAAGGTACCCCGCTGGGGAGCCTTTCTCAGCCGGCCTGGCCAAAAGAACGGTTAAGTCATTTGGCAGAGGTTGGGGCTCACGCTTACCTTGAAATGATCTTTCGTGATAACTTTTACCACGCGGATCCACACCCCGGCAACCTTTTAATGTTGGAAGATGGGTCATTATGTATCCTGGATTTTGGAATGATGGGAAGAGTGGATCAACAGTTGAATGAAAGCCTGGAAGAACTGATGATCGCAATTTCACAAAATGATATCGAACTGATTCGAACTGTTGTGATCGAACTTGGCCGGGTACCCCCTGGTGTTAACTATGAAGTGTTGACCACCCAAATTGATGATTTTGTTGAATCCTATTTGCAACTTCCACTGGAAGAAGTGAGCATGGGGCAGGCTTTGAAAGATATGATTTCGATAATTCATGAACATCACATTATTTTACCCGCTAAAACATTCAACCTTCTTCGGGTAGTTATGATGTTGGAAGGCACAGGAAAAGCGCTTAATCCCAAATTCAGCATTTCGAGTATACTTCAAAAGTATCAATACAAAATTATTCGTCATAAGTTCTCTCCAGCCAGGATAGGTAAGAAATTAACCAGGAGCATGCGAGATTGGGACCACATTTTTTCCGAGAGCCCCAGGTTGATTTCAAATATCTTAAACCGGGCACAAAAAGAGGATTTCGAGGTAAGGCTGGAACATCGTAACCTGGAAAAATCTGTGAATCGCTTAGTGATGGGTATACTCACCGCAGCATTGTTCCTAGGTTCCTCACTTCTTTTGGCCACCCAGGTGCCTCCACTATTTCGAGGGCTGTCATTAGCCGGTCTCGCGGGAACGATCCTAGCTTTTTTGCTGGGTCTGAAGCTTGTGAAAGACATCTACAGTTAGAAGCCATAATACAGCAACCTTTTACACCTCAAGGCCTAATGGTTTTTACCCTAGGGTAATTTTTTTCACTTCTGACCTCCCGATTTTTGCTCATACTAATGCAGTGGATCATGGTAAAAGAGAATAAGACAATGAAAAAAATACTAATCACGGCGGGGGAGAATCAATTCTCTAAAAAACAAATTAAAAGCCTTGAATCTTTAATCATCCAAAATTACAAGACTTACATAAGCCATGAAAAAGTATGTGTCATATGGAGTCGTGTCCAAATGGATGATGTATTTCGCAATTACAAAAAAGGGCAACCTTCTATCCTGGTCATAGAGTGCCACGAGCAGCTTGGACAAGATCAACGCGTGGATATGTTTAAGATTTGTACCCATGATTGGCTTCGTATTACGGGACAAAGTATAGATCAGTTAGTCATTAGCGTCTTGGAAACCCCGGTTTTCAGCACACTGTTTCAAAGGAATAGTAAATGCCTCAGTGTAATCGGAAAATCAAAATATCATCTGAAACTAGTACTGGGCTTAGCCTGGTCAAGAGTTTCGAAAGGATATTATTCCTTTTCTTCATCTATTTAAATTCGAAAAAATGCCGCTATACTTCATATTATCCAAATCAAAGTTTTCCAGTAAAGAAAAAGAAAGGCTGGCTAAGACGATTACAGATGTTCACTGTGCCATCACAAAAGCACCTTCAAATTATGTCACGGTTATCTTCTTATCAGGGTACAGGCTTAAATCTCGGAAGAAGATCATGTTGTTGGGCAACATTCGTGAAGGGGGAAATAGAACAAAAGAAATGATCGAGCAGCTAGGGCATGGACTCCTAATGGGAATTGTAAATACCTTGCATACCGCTACTCATAAAGTCGGCTTGCAATTTTTAAAAATACCATTCCTATGGGTTTGGGAATCAGGAAAAGTCTTACCGGCACCCGGCCAGGAACCAGTCCAAATTGCAAATCTTCAATAGTACGAATCCTAGCCACCATACTGGAATCCGTTGGCATTCACAGTGCTGGAATTGCGTTGATTTTAGGGGTGGATCGCCTCTTAGATATGAGTAGAACAATGGTGAACGTCACCGGTGGCCTCACCGCTTGCTGCTTTTTCAATAAGCAAATGAATCATATTTTTGATAAGCAGCCACTTCTACCTAACGAAAGTTGACTTAATTTGAAATAATATATCTACATACAAACTTGCTAATATTGCATCCTATATTGAACAAAAGTTATTCCAGGTTAAACCATGTTTTATGCGTCATAAGTTAGGTTTAGTATTATCGGGAGGCGGTGCTAAGGGAGCAGCACACATTGGCGTTTTGAAAGCAATGGCAGAACATAACGTAGAGGCAACCTGTATTGCTGGTACAAGCGCCGGGGCGGTAGTGGGCGCGTTTTATGCATCGGGCTTAGAGGCGGAAGAAATCTTAGGGATATTTAAAAACTCGTCGTTATTCTCCCCATCTAAAATTGCCTTTGGAAAGCCCGGAATTATGGACCTCGATAAGTTTTTAGGTTACTTCGAACAACATTTGAAGGTTCAAAACTTTGAGCAATTAAAAAAGGAAGTTTATATAATTGCGACTGATCTAATCGAAGGGAAGATGGAAATCATTAATTCCGGCTCTTTGGTATCTGCCATGCTGGCTTCTTCAGCATTTCCACTCATTTTTTCACCCTTCAAGTCCGAAACCACAGTTTATGCAGATGGGGGAATTACAAACAATTTTCCGGTGGAACCCTTAATTGAAAAATGTGAATACATTTTAGGTTCCTATGTAAGTCCTTTGAAGAAAATTACAGCAGATAGTTTATCTAACTCTTGGGATGTAGTAGACAGGGCTTATCGTATTTCCAATAGGTTTACATCCATTCAAAAGTTTGACAAGTGTACCTGGGTAATTCGCCCCGAAGAGTTGGAGCAATATGGCACCTTCGAAATGAATAAAATAGATAAAATCTTTGAGATTGGCTACAGGCATGCTTTACAAATAATACCTGCTGTTGTTCAACGTATGAAATTCCACTGATCAGCTTTTGATGTCCCTGTATCTTACAGAAGATCAACAGCGGAAGATAGGTTTGACTATTGATCAACTGTTCTTGACTAACTACATGACCGGGCTGACAAGCCGCGCCAAACTCTCCCAGGCTCTTTCCTTTCGGGGTCTCTTACGATATTCTTCCGGGTCAATTCTAGCACTATTTTCAATGAAATCTATGAATGTCTTTTTGAGCTGGGTCGTTGCAGTTCGGTCATAAATTACAGCATTTACTTCAAAATTTTGTTCGAAGCTTCTTATGTCCAAATTAGCGGTTCCGATTGAGCATATGGTATCATCTGAAAGGATGATCTTTGAATGAAGAAACCCTGGTTGATACAAGTAAATTTTAACCCCACTATCTAAAAGAGTGTCAAAATTGGCCCTAATACTCCATTTAATAATCCTAGAATCTGAGTTTTGAGGAATTACCAGCCTCACATCTACTCCACTTAGTGCCGTAGACTTTAAAACAAGAAGCATTGATTCATCTGGAACAATATACGAGTTGGCAATGTAAACGTATTTTTGCGCGGTACCAATGATGTAAAGGTATTGCTGCAAAATATTCGCATAATCAGAATCCGGGCCACTGGGTACGATTTGGACCGGGACATTGCCCTTGTCATTCTTTCTTATCAATTCCTTCGTATTAAATAAATTCTCATTGCTCACAAAGTACCAATCCTTGTAGAAGATCAACTTCAGGAAATTCACCGCCATTCCCTCGATACAAAGATGAGTATCGGTCCAATGTCCTAGCTTCGGGTCCCCTTTGATATACTTATCGTCAACATTTATTCCACCAGTAAATCCAATTTTCCCATCAACAATTAGAATTTTTCTATGATTCCGATAGTTAGTTCTGCCCATGGTTCCCCAACGAAGCGGCAAGAAGGGATAAATATCTACACCGATATGCCTTAGCCGTTTTATATAGGCATCGGATAGCGTCCAACTGCCAATGGCATCATAGAGGATCCGCACTTTAACCCCTTCCATACGCTTACGAGTGAATATGCTTTCGAATTCTTCCGCCAATAATCCGTCAATAAAAATATAATATTGCAATTCAATGGATTCTTTGGCTTGCCTGCATGCTTCGAAAATCGCATCAAATGTCTCTTGTCCATCATTGAGGATCAAGATTTTGTTCTTGAATGTAATCGGCGATTTACTCCCTTTTGTAAGCAGGTTGATGAGTTTTTGATGGCGAAGTTCAAACACTTTCCTAGTAACAGTTTCATGTTCTGTCTCACGTTGATAGTTCACCAGGAATTCCATTTGTTTTTTCTCATCGATAAATTTTTTTAGATCGAATAGCTTTCTCTTTCTTCGGTTGATCCCGAAGGTTAAGTAGAGGAGAACACCGATAACAGGGAGGGCAAATATGGTCATCATCCAGGCCCAAATGCGATAAGGTTTACTACCGTCCCTGATAAGCCAATAAAGAGATGCCAGGTTAATTATGGCATGCGCGATAAGCAGGATACTATTCATAATGTACTGGGCCGCTAGCAGCTAATGAAGATTTGACTAGTGGTGATTGTATTAAGGTATCATTCTATTATGATATTATCAAATCAGTACGGCGTATTGATAATCACTGTAGTGAGTTGCTTTATTGCAGCAATGTCCAAGTTCTATCTTGATTTTTGAAATAACTATAACTATTTGAGTATCTTAAGCAAATGGAACAGGGCTCTCAAAACTATATTTGTAGTATTTATAGATCAATTCCAACCCCAGTTTTAGCTTTAGACGTATCCAAAAAAGAGCTTTTGTTCTCAAGTGGTCTCGCGGAGAAAATCCTAGGTTACTCCAGTGAAGAGTTTGATCATATGGCCCATGAAGACTTTGCGGCTATCATCCATCCCGATGATCTATCTACGAAAGATGAAACCCGCCTATTACTGGAAAAAAGTCAGGATGGAGAAGTTATTAAAAGTACCAAAAGGGTGAAAGCTGCTAACGGAAAGTATTTTCACTTTCAAATGTATGACAGTGTCTATGAAAGAGATGAAGAAGGCGCTATAAAAAAGATCACTATTGTTGCCCTTGATATTACCCCGGAAGTTGAAGCTAAAAAGAATTTAGAAAAAGCGATCAAAATAATTGAAAAGATCAAGTATAAAAACTCTCATGATCTTCGCGGCCCGGTAGCGAGCATCATAGGTATATTGAGTTTAATTGACCCCACCACATTGCAGAACCCGGAAGAGAAATTACTATTTGAACAATTAGGGAAATCGGCTAAAAAACTTGATGATATTATACATCAGATCAATGAGGAACCTGGTGTTTAATCGTGTAGTCAGCGAACCTATTCTCAAACTGGCCTTTCCTTCTCCTCATTCACCAAGCCTTTACAGGATGTATTGATCAGTAAGCGATCGGCAAAAGGCAGTAGGCAAAAAATAGAGAGTTGCCGATTGCTCTTTGCCAACTGCCGACTTTAAGAACGGGATTAAAAAAAATAGCTAACCGTCTAATTCCACTTAACTTAACACGGGGCCTGCCGGGACATAAAAAACTACCGTAATGTTGCTTTTTACCTTAGGGTAAATTTTCCCTTCTTGAACTCGCTGATCTTTGTTTTAACAATGCAACAGGGCATTAGGATAACGAATTTAAAATCTAACATCTAAAACAATGAAAAACACAGCATTAATTACAGGAGCAGCGGGCGGTATTGGAAAAGAGTTTGCTAAGATCCACGCCGGTACTGGTGGTGATATCGCAGCCGTTGATTTGAATTCAGAAGGCTTGGCGTCCGTCAAGGCAGAGTTAGAAGAGCAATATGGTGTTAAGGTTTACACCATGACTAAGGATCTCACAGACATTAACGCTCCCCAGGAGATTTACGACGAATTGAAAGAAAATGATATTGAGATCCATTATCTAATCAACAATGCCGGGTTTGGCGGGATCGGGAAATTTCACCAACGAACGTGGGAGCAAGATTTGGCCATGATACAGGTAGACGTTATAGCATTGACAGCGTTGACCAAACTTTTCTTGCCAGGTTTTGTGGAAAGAAATGAAGGAAGAATCCTAAATGTTTCTTCTGCGGTAAGTCTTATTCCAGGTCCCGGGCAGGCAGTATATTTTGCAAGCAAGGCTTTCGTTACCTCGTTAACCAGGTCCATCTATGGTGAATTGAATGACTATGATGTTACGATAACCGCCCTTTTACCGGGTGCGACTGAAACTGGGTTCGGAGATCATTCGGGTATGAATAAAACCTCCATTTATAAAAAACCGGCCAATTCGGCTGAAGTGGCCAAAGATGGCTATGACGCGATGATGAAAGGCAAACTAGAGATTCTTTCAGGACTTCCTTTTTCACAACGAATGGAAATAGCCGTAGCTCCCTTGCTTCCCACAAAAAAAGTAGTGGACAGGATCAGGAAGAGCCAAACGGTTAAAGATTGATTTTGACATCCTTTAAAACTTTAGACAAAATGGAAACACTAACGAATACAACTTATCCTGGGCAAGAGATCCAGGATTTAGTACACGATCAAAGAGCCTATTTCAATACCAACGTGACTTTACCGGTTGAATTTAGGCTGAAGCAACTAAAAAAGTTTAGAGACCTGGTCGTACAGCATGAAGATGAACTGCACGAGGCGATCTACAAAGATTTTGGGAAATCAAAGCACGATAATCAGCTTACAGAAATCTTTCCGCTTTATGAGGAACTAGAAATTGCTATCAAAAATGCCAAAAAGTGGGTGAAACATAGAAAGGTAAAAACCAATTTGCTGAATCAGCCAGCAAAGAGCTACCTGGTTCCCGAACCGCTTGGTGTAACTTTAGTGATAGGGGCATGGAATTTCCCTTACAATTTATCGTTGATCCCCGTCGTAGGATCCATGGTGGCAGGAAACACAACGATACTGAAGCCTAGTGAATTACCGGCCGAAACGAGCCGGATCATGGCCAAGCTGATCAATGAGAATTTTGATCGTAATTACCTACATGTAGTTGAAGGTGAGATCCCTGAAACTACTGCGCTTTTAAACCAGCGTTTTGATAAGATTTTCTTCACCGGAAGTCCACAAGTAGGGAAAATCGTGAATAAAGCAGCCGCTCCTAACCTTACCAGCGTGACCTTGGAATTAGGAGGTAAGAACCCCGCGATATTTACGGAAGATGCCAACATCAATATTGGAGTAAAACGAATGATTTGGGCAAAATTCCTCAATTCAGGTCAGTTATGTTTAGCACCTGACTATGTTTTAGTGCATAGAAGCATCAAAAGCAAAGTACTGGAGCGAATCGTTCATGAGATTAAGAAACACAATTATTCTGTCGAGAATAACAACTTTGTTAGGATCATTAACGATAGAAACTTCGATAGGGTAGCGGCGTTGATCGATCCCGATAAAGTTTATTATGGCGGTAAGATGAATAAGGAAGAAAGAGTGATTGGACCAACCGTACTTAATAATGTGACGCTCGATGATGCAGTAATGCAAGACGAGATCTTTGGCCCTATTATCCCGGTAGTAGAATATGATACATTAGATGAAGCTTTCGCAATTATTAAGAGTTTTGAAAAACCATTAGCCGGGTACCTATTTTCCAATGACGAGACTGCTAAAGAGAGGTTTTTGACTGAAGTACCGTTTGGAAGTGGTGGTATCAATGAGGCAGTGATGCAGAACAACAATTCTAACCTGCCCTTTGGAGGTGTTGGAAACAGTGGTATGGGCCGATATCATGGCAAGTACAGCTTTGAATGTTTTTCGCACTTTAAAGCTATTATTGATAAGTCCAACATCTTCGAATCTGATTTGAAATACTACGGTCATTCAGACAGGCAAATGAAGTGGATAAAAAAATTGAGTTAGTTTCCGGTCAAACCTCAAATGATGGTAAGGCTGCTGTAGATTCCAGGGATCCCACAAAAGATCCCCCGGGTGAGCTGTTATTTGAGGTTTGGCTGGACATTAGGACTTAAGCATGTTCAATTATTTGATAAACAGCGATTTAATGATAAGGGAGCCCATTGGATATCTTCATCAAAAACGAAAAACCTCTTTATCGTCATTCCTGCCGACCTTGCAGGGAGAGCAATGCGCGAGAGCAGGAATCTGCTTTGTTGTTTATCGTGACCTTTTTATTGCGTGTACTGGGTTTTCATTTCACGATTTTGCAGATTCCTTGTCACGCCTGGCCCAACGCACAGGCAGCAAGGGATGACGCGGTTAGAAAGTAAGGAATGACGTTCTTAGGTATGGTTTTGGACGGATTTAGAACAGGATGTGGATCCCCCATCCTTTGTAGCTTGCCGGCACTAGGTTCAAAACCTCAAACCTCATTATCTATAAACCTCCGTTCGATTTAAAATCATAGTAGCCTAGGCTTAAAATGGGTTTTGAATAATTTCACAGTTTTTAAACCGGGCAGTAGCTTACGTTCTACGACACAGCAGATCCCGGCTCTCCCAATGAGCCCTTTCACAGTCACCGGCGCGGAATGACGTTCATTTTTTAATCGAGTCCAGGTTATGACTTAAATCTGACAAAGTAGTCCTGGAATTTAGGCATGTTCAATTATTTGATAGGCAGATATTTAACGATAAAGGAGTCTATTGAGTATCTTCATCAAAAACGGAAAAACCTCTTTATCGTCATTCCTGCCGGCCTTGCAGGGAGAGCGATGCGTGAGAGCAGGAATCTGCTGTATCGTTTATCGTGACCTTTTTATTGCGTGTACTGGGGTTTTCATTTCACGACTTCGCAGATTCCTTGTCGCGCCTAGCCCAACGCAAAGGCTGCAAGAATGACGAGGTTAGCAAGCAAGGATGACACCCCTAGATTCCTGCTAATCTGCAGGAATTTTGGATTAGAAATTGGCATAGAACCCCATATTCCCCAAGACTTTACTTGTATACTGGATCCTTGTGTTTTCCATAGCCGAGTGTATACGGCTGCGACCTTTGTGGACCTAGTCATAATTAAAATTAGTATAACTCCAGGTCATCCCCTTGTTAAGAGCGGGGCCCCCCGAGACCCGCGGCCCATACGATCGAGTTAGTGTTTTCTACCACTCGTTCTGCAATCCTATAATCTGTTATGATCGTCGAGGTATCCGATTTAGTGTGCGGAGCTATTGCAATCAATTTAGCGCCGCTATCTTCCGTATAATGAATGATGCCATCTTCCGGTTCAACGTCATTGTATATTTTCTTAGAATAATTTTCAAATTCGTAACGCTTGCCAAATTCTTCTATTTGTTGGTTTAGCATACGTTCGGTGCCCCAGTTATTTCGAGTATTAACTTTCAAAAGTTGGATTCTAGCACCCAATACTTCTTGAAAGTCTTTTAACGCACGGATAATTCGAAGTGGGGTGTTTTTTAGATCCGAAGCAAATGTAATTTGTTGAAGGTCTTTGATCTCAACAAATTCCTTTACGATCAGAACGGGGCATGTCGAATACCTTATCACTTTCCCAGTTATGGATCCAATGGATACCGCTTGCCAATTTCGAATACCTTTTGATCCCATGGCGACTAAATTTACTTTTTCATTCTTGATGAGAGCTAAGATGTGCGAGAAGGTATTGTTTATTTCAATTTTTATTGATTCACTCGGTAAGATGATGTTTTCCTTTTGCAATAACTCATTTACCTTAGTTTTTACTGCTGTGAGCAACTGATTTTTAAGGGCATCATAAGCCTCTAATGGTTCATTCGCGTAATCCCCGAATTCAATAGTGTGTGAAACGATCAACCTAGCATTTCCTTTTTGAGCGATCTGCCTCGCAACACGTAATGCATTGATGGATTCCCCTGAGAAGTCTATGGGTACTAATATATTTTTCATGGTTAATCTTTTTAAACAGTTAAACATCCTTTGATTACTCAAATTAGTGCCTTTTTTATAGCCTTTTTTTTACCCTATGATAAATATTCAACAAGATTTAGTCCTGAATTTTGTGTTAGACGAACGCAGGATTTGAACTCGAGAAAATGATTATAAAAGACGGGAATTTTAGTTATCCCGATTGCCAAGGTTAAAGGGCATTGTGGGGTAGGACAGGTGCTATTAATGTAAAGGTTTATTAAGCTGATTTCGACTGTGACTATATTCTTGAAGATCCTTTTCTCCAGGCTGCGAGAGGATCACAATAGGTAGAAAGTGATAGGAATATGGCTTTTAACCTGTTCAACGATTTCTTTATGAATGGAATAATCTTACATGGGATTTCCATGATTTTTAGCTTAAATTCCCGGGAACCCACCGGTCCCCCCGCCACGGGAAATTATTGCTTTCAAGCAAAAGAAATCCTGGTTTTAACCGCTATCTTGAGACTTACAATTTCTTGCAGATGAAAACTTCTTTTTTTGTTGCTGTCCTTTTTGCTACATCATGTAGCAGTACTCAATATTTTGAAAGCGCTGCGGAAGTTGATATTTTAAAAAATACCGTTTATGCTTCTTCAAAAGAAAGATCGACCATATTCAAAAAGAGTTATAGTCCTTCCGCCCAAATCTATTGGAACAGTACCGTTCCCTTAAATTGGCACGAACTGCTCCTGGGAATAGAGGAAAGTTTAACCCAATTCGATGAATTTGAATTGTTGCCCACTGAAGAAATTCACCTTATCATCAATAGCAAAGGAGAACGATGGGTAGGGTTGTGGTCTGTTATGAGAGTAAAAGTAGGCGATAGGGAACGGTTCATTCCCTTTCATGTCTCAGCTCAATTTATTGATACTAAGATTGTCCGAGAGGCCGCTTACTGGGACAACCTAGCCATTGAAGAACTAATCAATCCGTAGTATGAAAATACTATTTTGTTTCCTGCTCTCTTTCATCGCTTTTATAGCCCATGCTCAACGCGGAGTGCGCGCAGACTTAATTGGCTCTTCCAAGGAAGTGGCTGTGAACGAGTTTCGTGTCGAGTTTAAAAAAAGGACAATCGGTACTTACAAGGTGACAAAATATCAAAAAGCAGATTCAGTCGTCTATGCAGCAAGTTCAGAAATTAAGTTTCATTTCTTTGGATCGCTTCATGTAAAGTATGAGCTGCAGGGTATTTTTGTTCGGGACACTCTTGTCATGTCAAAAGTTAAAACCTACAGGAATGGTACACTGAGTTCAGAAACAACAACATCATTAGAAGATACTCATTACAGGTTGATGAAAAATGGAAAACTGTCCATCCTGGACAGGGATAATATAAAAAAGAGTGTTGTTCAACTTTACTATGAGCCTCCTGTCGATGGAGAAAGAGTATATTCAGAAGGAGATGGATCTTTTAAGCAGGTATCTGAGATCTATAGTTCCGAGTTTAAAGTTGGAAACGTAAACCCTTCTATATTTAAGTACCGGGGAAATCAACTTAATAGGGTGGATATTACTTTCAAACCAGTGAAGTATAGTATCGTTAGATGAAAAACTAATCGATAAGGTTAACCATCCCGATAATTATCTCATTTGGCAATGCGCTATTTTGATCCTTTAATTTAAATACCAGGATAATGCAGGTGTTACTATTTCTATTTTCGCAGATTTAAGTCATCGATGACCAGGTTATAGTATTGAGCCGTGAGTCTTTAGTCTTGAGTAAGCTACTGACAAACATTGAAATTTGTTTTCTTTCCGAAGGGTATTGGGTACACCACACCCGCAGGCCATGCCTCCCGGCTCAACGGGTTCTTTTTTACCTCAAAAACGCCGGAACATAGGGAGCTGGCAGCATAACCTGGCAAGTAGGACTATAATAGAATTGCCTGATTTAGCAATTGACACTTTGAGTTTTGCCCTGGCTTGCATGCTTCAATGAGAGAGGTCCAACGCAATAAGTACCTTTGTTTTATCATTTACTCCTGGATCTTTAAAAAGATCTCAAAAGAGTAATCTCTCCTTCAACTTTTGCTACCAATTACTGTTTTTCCTTTCATGAAACTACTGGAATACCATTCGAATTTAAGCACATGGATGCGTGAGTACATACAGGATGTGGTGACAGGTATTGATGATGAGCAAGCATGGAAACGATATCCATTCATAAATTCTCCCGGCTGGACCCTGGTGCATTTGATCGTAGAGGGTGAATTAGCCTTGGCTAAGTTGGACAGCAGCTATAAAAGCACGGTAGATCGCCCCCAGGATTTTATCTCGGGTTCTGAAGGCACAGCCCGTATTGACTTATCCTTAACGGACATGGTTGTGAAATTTGAAGAGGTATACGATCGTTTAGATGAGGAGGTGTGTGCCCGTCTGGGTGACTTGGGGGAAACGCCCATTTCTGATGAAGAGCTAAAAGTAGTGCTAAAAAAAGACTTGGATTACTTTCTTCATATGCTTACCACTCATCTCGCGATGCATTGTGATGCACTCCTGAAATGGCGTTTCGCTTCCGGGATGAAAGGCCCGTACGACGAGTAGAATTTCCTCGTGATAAAAAATAAGGGCTGTCCTTTCAAAGACAGCCCCATTTCTATAAAGTCCAACTAAAAGGACTATGCGTTGACGTTGGCGCGCGGAGCGGCGGCCATAATTTCATCATTGGCATAGTCGGCAAATTTGGTAAAGTTCTTGTTGAAGGCTTCAGCGAGCTGGTTTGCTTTTTTGTAATAGCCGTCGTCATCTTTCCACGTCTCACGCGGGCTAAGTACTTCTGACGGCACCCCCGGGCATGTAGCAGGGATCTCCACATGGAATACGGAGTGTTTACGGTACCCTACGTTATGCAATGTGCCGTCCAGCGCGGCGGTGATCATTGCCCGGGTATAAGGAAGTTTCATTCGGGATCCTTTCCCGTAGGGGCCGCCGGTCCAGCCGGTGTTGATCAGCCATACTTTGGTTTTGTATTTCTCCATTTTTTCCCCCAGCATCTCGGCGTATTGGGTTGGGTGCAGGGGTAAGAACGGCGCCCCAAAACAAGCACTAAACGCCGTTTGGGGTTCTGTAACCCCAGCCTCGGTACCGGCCACCTTTGCTGTATATCCTGATATGAAATGATACATGGCCAAACCCTTATTCAGCCGTGAAATAGGAGGGAGCACCCCATAGGCATCGCAGGTTAGGAAGAAAATATTCCTCGGGATCCCACCTATAGAGGGTTCTACAGAATTATTAATATGGAATAGCGGGTATGCAGACCGGGTGTTTTCCGTAACGGAAACGTTCTCAAAATCTATAGAGCGGGTTCCTTCATGAAAGCGTGTGTTTTCCACGATCGTGCCGAATTTGATAGCATCATAAATATCGGGCTCTTTTTCGCGGGTAAGGTCGATGACCTTGGCATAACAGCCACCTTCAAAGTTAAACACGTTTTTATCGGTCCAGCCATGTTCGTCGTCACCCACCAGGTCGCGGTTGGGATCTGCTGAGAGCGTGGTTTTTCCTGTCCCGGAGAGCCCGAAAAATATCGCAGTGTCTTGTATTTTATGACCAACATTAGCGGAACAGTGCATGGGAAGGACATTGTTTTCCGTGGGTAAGAGGTAGTTAAGCACTGAAAAAATACCCTTTTTCATTTCACCGGCATAGGCGGTGCCCCCAATGAGGATCATACGTTTGGTGAAGTTGATAATGGCAAAATTATCCTGCCGGGTGCCATCCACGGCGGGGTCAGCTTTAAAATCCGGGTCGCAAATAATGGTGAAGTTAGGAACGAATTTTTCCAGCTTATAAGGCTTGGGCCTGAGGAACATGTTGTAGCAAAACAAGTTTTGCCAGGCCAGTGTATTGATCACACGAAGATTCAACCGGTAGGTCTTGTCTGCCCCGGCATACGCATCACGGACAAACAGGTCTTTACCTTCTAAGTTTTTGACCATTTTCTGGTACAATTGGTCGAATTTATCCTCTGCTATTGGGATGTTGATATCTCCCCACCATACGCTGTCCTTGGTTTTGGCATCTTCCACGATGAACCTGTCCTTAGGGGATCTGCCGGTAAACTTGCCGGTATCACAACAGATCGCCCCGTTATCCGCTAGGCTTCCTTCTCCCTTAGCTAAGGCATGCTCCACCAACTGTGCCGGGCTTTGGTTCCAATACACAGTTTTGGCGTTCTTAATACCGGAGCTTTCCATGCCCCATTCCTCTGACTTCAATCCAATTTCTTGCATTATTTCATGTTTAAATTCTTAGAAAGGTTTTCTACAGGAACACGCAAAGCTAATAAATAAAAGAGTTCGATGATAGAAAAACTTAAGTTTCAATCGATTGCGAAAGTGCTTCTGTGGGGTTTTTCATAAGATTTTTATAGGCTATTTATGCAAATGTTTGGTTCGGTGGGAATGAAGACCTATTTTCAAATTTTTATTGAAACCAGTAACATATGGATAAAGAAGATAAACCCTACATTCCCCCGGGCCGGAAGCTCCCGGAAACTACGATCAAAGCTTTTTTTCTTGGAGCGATTTTATCTGCGGCGCTGGCCGCCGCCAATTCTTACCTGGGCCTTTTTGCAGGGTTGACCGTTTCGGCCTCTATTCCTGCCGCCGTGATCTCAATGGCGCTATTAAAGCTTTTTAAGAAAAATAATATTCTCGAAAATAACATTGTTCAAACGGCTGCCTCGGCGGGAGAATCGCTGGCTGCCGGTGTGATCTTTACCATGCCCGCATTGGTACTCATGAAGTATTGGGCCAATTTTAGCTACCTTGAAACAGCGCTGATCTCTCTCACAGGAGGTGTATTAGGCGTATTGTTTACGATCCCGTTAAGATCTGCGCTTATTGTAAAGCAAAAACTGAAATTCCCCGAAGGGGTAGCCACTTCAGAAGTACTTAAAAGTGGCGAAGAAGGGGGGAAGGCCATTCGCTTTTTGGCCATAGGCGCTTTGGTCGGCGCTTTTGTGAAAATTGCCGAATCCGGCCTCAAGATATGGGATGCGGTATTTGAGAAGGCGAGCTTTATTGGCGAAAAGACTTATCTTTTTTTTGGCATGAACTTAAGCCCGGCCCTGATGTCAGTAGGCTATATCGTCGGGCTTCGGATTGCTACCTTGGTATTTGCAGGGGGAGTCATTAGCTGGTGGATCGCTATCCCGATCTATTTAGCGATCAACGGCAATCCCCAGCAGTTGGATCCCGTGGCCTTAGGCGGGTCCACTTGGAGTTCGCAGATCCGGTTTTTAGGAGTAGGGGCCATGGTGGTAGGAGGCCTGTGGGCTTTGCTCAGTTTACGTGGGGCCATTGGTTCGGCCCTTTCGGCAGGACTTAAGGCCATCAAGAATAAAACCGATAATTCCGGTCTGTTGCGGACAGAGCGGGATGCGCCTATGCAGTGGGTGATCATGGGGATTGGTGTAATGATCGTGCCCATTTTCATTATTTATCTCAGGGAAATAGAAAATATACCCATATCCGGTCTTATGGCCGTGATCATGGTCATTGCCGGTTTTCTTTTTGCCTCTGTCGCCGGGTACATGGCAGGACTGGTGGGGAGTTCCAATAATCCTATTTCAGGGGTCACCATTGCTACGATCCTGACGTCTTCCTTGATCCTGCTGGCGCTGTTGGGTACCGGGTCTGAGAAAGGGCCCGCCGCCGCTATCCTTATCGGGTCTGTAGTGGCGTGTGCCGCGGCAATTGCCGGGGACAACATGCAGGATCTTAAGGCAGGTCACGTATTAGGCGCTACACCGTACCGCCAGCAGATCATGCAGATGGTAGGGGTGGGAGCCGCAGCATTTGCCATGCCGTTGATCCTTGAGCTGCTCAACGAGGCCTATGGTTTCGGACCTGCCACTCCAGAGAAGCCTAATTCATTGCAAGCGCCACAGGCCACTTTGATGCAAAGTGTGGCCGTAGGAGTTTTTGGCGGAGGCCTTCCATGGACCATGGTGTACATCGGTATGGCGTTAGGGGTGTTGATCATAATTTTAGACAAAATACAAGAGGCGAGAGGGTCCGAATGGAGAGTTCCTGTACTTGCCGTGGCGGTGGGATTATACTTGCCGTTTGAGCTGGACAGCGCCATCATGCTGGGAGGGGTGGTCGCTTGGTGGGTAGGCCGCTACCGGCAGAAGAAAAGACTTCAAAATGCTGAAGATCATACTGCGGCAGAGCAAAGAAGCGAACGTACAGGATTGTTATTCGCTTCCGGGCTGATTACCGGGGAGGCATTGATCGGCATCGGGTTGGCAATACCCATCGTGATCACCAAGTCCAATGACTTTATGGCGATCATGGAAGAAACCTGGGGGAGCGAGCCGGGACTGATCGTGATCTTGGCCATTTGTGTATTCTTATACCAAATAGCGACACGAGCTTACAAAAAGGATGAAACTTGATACGACCTTCATGAGGTCATGACTGTAAAACGCCCTAGTTAATTTAATTTAGCGTTTAAGCAATAAAGTGAATACGAAAGGGTACCCTTTCGTATCACTAACTTGTTGTTCTGCAAAGTGGATCATTTTCAATTCATTCTTTGGTCATGAAATATCTTCACCGAAGCGTTAATCGGACATAGAATATCTCCAGGTCATTGTCATAAATTTAACTTTCTAATCACCCACAACATCCAGGTGGCGCTTTCGCTTCAGAGCTTAATTGATTGTGATAAAAGTGACTTTACTGGTGCATAATCCAGCATTAATGCCGTCAAGTTTGGCATATGCATCGCACCCTTCACCCCCAAAGAGGCACTCCATTGCGCGATTGGTTCCCCTTAAGGGGTGAGCGACGGCCTTATCTAAACGGCATTAAATTCAGCATAAAAAGCTCCCACGAGTAGAAGATGGTAGAAAGTACTTAAGATTTTCGACGGCAGACAAGCGGTAGGTTTAGTAGACATCTTCCTTAAAAAAAGCAAATAATATTATTGTTGGAAGTTACATAACTTTCCTTCTATTCACGCCTTTGGTAGCGGTACGGTGAAGCACTCGGAGGGTGTTGCTGTTGGAGGGCTTAGCATAGTGCGCTATAGCGTAGTTGTCTCCGATGAGCAGGTCCCCGGTCTGCCATTTGTGTTCATAAAAAGTACCTTCTTCCCATAGCAGCGCGTGCAGAAAGT
Organism: Fulvivirga sp.; assembly: GCA_028280565.1. Classification (GTDB taxonomy): domain Bacteria; phylum Bacteroidota; class Bacteroidia; order Cytophagales; family Cyclobacteriaceae; genus Fulvivirga. The sequence continues at coordinate 998 of JANQLQ010000086.1, read as the reverse complement.
CATCGATTTCCCGACTTTCCTGTGTAGAGTAGTGCTCCCCCGTTGCCTGGTTCATGAACTTAGCCTTTATCCCTTCGCTGATGTGTAGGACTTGTTTACCTGTAACAGGATGCTCCCAAACGACCGGGTGAGGCCTGTACTGTTTCCCGTAATCGGCATCAGTACGCTTTAGTTTTTCCAGCATTTCAGGAGGCATCCGATCTAGTGCCTTTAGCAGGCTGGTAAAAAAAGTACTGGCTCCATCACCAGGAATGACCTGGACAGCAAAAATGCTGAGGTGCATGGCTTTATTGTAAATGGATCCATCCGAATGCCAGGCTTGTCCAGCATTAACAAATCCTTTCCCTCGCTGGTTAGAAACCTTGAAAATCTCGGGATATTCTTTGTATTGCCCTTCAGTATATCCGTAGGTCCAGGCTTCTCCCAAGTGTTTGGTCAGTTCGATGTGGCGTTCTGGGATGATCGACTCACTACTTTTCAACAGTACAAGGTGATGTTCGTCCACAGCTTCAGTAAGGTCTTTGACCTGTTCTTCTGTCAAAGGCTTGTTGGGATTCAGGTCTTTGATGAAAATACCAAGACTAGGACCCAGGGTTTCTGCTTGTAAGGTGCCGATGGTAAATGGGTTCATAAGAAAAGAAGCAGGGGATTACGTCTGCTCTTCTAAGTTAAATGGAAAATAGACTTAACTCAAATCATACTTCATTTCCTTCTAGCGGACACTTCATAAAATTCCCTAAGATTGAACTCCAAAGGCTTATATTCCACAAAGAGCAGTTCACTTGAGTACCTGGTAATGTGCTAGCCTAGTGTTAAGTTAAGCCTAATTAGGCAGTTAGCTATTTTTTCCAATCCCGTTTTTAAAGTCGACAGTTCGTAATAGGCAATCGGCTACCCTCTATTTTTTGCCTACTGCTCTTTGCCTATTGCCGACTGATCAATACTTCAAACAGCTCATGCGGTAGCCGGATACGTCATTTAAGATTTAACTTAACACT
>JANQLQ010000071.1 GCA_028280565.1 Fulvivirga sp. | reverse complement strand
TTCTCAGTTCTTCAAGAAAGCTTTCTTCTGAAGGGGTTAGCGTTACTTTGTATTTTTTCATGGTAATAACAATTTCATCTAACAGTTAAGATAACTATTGTACCCGTAAAATCATACTTGACTAGACACTAGTATAATCTATGCCCAGGGTGTACTTGTCTTTTGTCTCAAATTAAAGACTTTTGGGACACCTTCTTTTTTATGCACTACTCACTCTATCTTTAACCCCTCTACTGGATTTGATCTTAAGACTTTTTCAATTTGGGTAGAAATAACTGCCAGTAGCACCATTATGAGGATCAACATGGCCAATGTAATCGCTCCCCAAGTAACGGGCATAGGATAAGCATAAAGCATATCTAAACTGGCCTTGGCCAGGAAGTAACTGAAGGGGATACCTATAATTAATGAAACGGCACATAGCGTTGCGTATCGCTTAATAACACTTGCCGCCAGGTCCTTTATGCCTGCGCCCAGTACTTTTCTTATGCTGAATTCCCTAACACGCCCGCTCACATTGAGCCTTACCAGGCCATATAGTCCCAAGCTGGCCAGCATAACTGCTAAAAAGGCTAACACCTTATAAAACTTTTCCGCGGTATCCAGCTGGACAAAAAACCGGGCCCAGGTGTCTTCTTGGTGGCCTCCCTGGAATGGGATCTCGGGAAAAAGTGAAGCCCACTGCTTCCTTAGCGTTACGTACAAGTCTCTTTCCGATCCACTGTTTACCCTCAAAGACATGTACTTGTAGTCCGTGTCACCTGCTACTTTGAAGATGGTAGGGTGAAGTTTGTTGTAGAAGTTGTAGGTATGAAAATTCTTTACCACTCCTATCACTTCGTATTTGGCACTGTCAATCTCGAACTGTTGTCCTAACGGCTGATCTAAGCCAAGGTTTTTCACCAACAGTTCGTTTACCACTACCGCCTTTTTATCACTTTCGTGCTGATCTTTAAAAAAACGCCCTTCGCTTAGCTCTATTTCCATCGTCTCAAAATAGTTAGTACCTACAGACAACTGGTCCACCTCATACTGCCTGGCAGGCATATGGATCACGGCGGTCGTGTTACTCTCTCCCAAATGATGCGTGGAACCTGCGATAGACACCACACCTGCGTCTTGCTTCATGACCACCTTCAAACGGTCAAATGCTGTAGAATCGTGCAGCTTGAGATACAAGACATGGTTTTGATTGTATCCCCAGCTTTTGTTGTTCTGGTAGACATTATTTTGAGTGAAGATCACCGCACAAGTGATCCCCCCGCAGGTCATGATCAATTGGACGCCTAGGAATGCTTTTGTCAGCTTATTTTTCTTCCCAAATTGCAAGGAACCTTTAAATATCTTGGCCGGTTCGAATTTCGAAATGTAAAAGGCCGGGTATATCCCGGAGATAATTCCTGTGATCAATACGATGGAGATCAAAAATATCCATAGGTTCACATCTATCCACCGGAACGCTAATGGATCCCCTGTAAGACTACTGAACCAAGGAACAAATATCGTTACTGCGAGTACGAACCCTACCAACAGTGCAAAGACGGTTAAGAATATGTTTTCCACCAGGAATTGAAAGATCACCCCGGTTTTACTAGCACCTATGACTTTCCTCAGGCCGATCTCTTTTAGCCGCTTTGTTGCGGACACCATGGCGATATTGATATAGTTAAAGCAAGCTAGCAAAAGCATAAATACAGCAATGATGGGCAGCCCTACCCTAGCCTCGGCATTACTATCGAAGGAAATGTCATCCCTTATCTGCCCGGATCGGTAGTGCAGGTCTGCCAGTTTTTCAAAGGCAAAAGCCTCGATAGCCCAATCGTTTTGTGCTTCATTTTGTAATAACCGGTATTTTTCCATCCCTTGCTCGATCTGCTCAAGGTCCGCCGGATCTTCAACCTGTATCATCGTAGCGCTTATAAACGATTCCCAGTCATGTGGATCAAATGCAGGATCTAGGGTCATAAGATTGTCGAAATTAAGTAGGAAGTCGAAGTCAATGGTTCGAGACTTTGGAAAGGCCTCCGCGACGCCAGCCACTTTGAAAACTTTACTTTGATTTTCACCCAATATCATCAGCATATCCTGGCCTAGCGGGTTGTCGTTACCAAAGTACTTCAGGGCCATATCTTCGCTGAGAATGATACTGTTCAAGTCTTCTAGCGAACCAACGGTCCCCGATTTCAAAGGGAAGGTCAGCAGTTCCAAAAATTCAGGATCGGTATATCGAACTTGTTCGTGGAATACATGATCGTCGTGTTTCAGCACTACATTCCTATCTTCTATTCTACATACCTTTTGGATCTTTCCAAAGTCCTCTTCCAGCATTTGTCCTAGCGGGGTTGGGGAGGTGCCATATTGCTCCCGGGAACCATCTCGATCTACCAAAAAAGTCGTGAGGTAGACGGAATTTTTGTTTTCATGAAATTGGTCCGTATCGCGATCGTACTGTAGAAAAACGTGCACTACCAGGCAGATGCCAATGGCTACGGATAGCCCAAAAATATTAATGAAAGAGCTCACAGGATTTTTCATTAAGTTCCTGTATGAAGTTTTATAATAGTTTCTGACCATTGTTGTAATTGTTGAGTTTTCTTTTCGAGATTTTTTCCAAGCATAAGGTTGACAGCAGCGAATAACGTCGAGCAGGTAATGTAACCGGGCTTTGGTCACCCCCACCTCGCCCACCCTATCGTGGTAGAACTCTTCCAAGTCGCCATGAAGCTCCTCGTATTTTTCTTGCTGGCAATACCACTTGAAAAAAGCATGAGGTATTTTGGGTAAGTCTTTGCGCATATCCATTTCTATTCCCTGTTTAACCTTATTACACTCTATTAGTACTTTAAATACTACTCCTGCCGGATTGAATCAACCGGGTTGGCAGTAGCCGTTTTTAACGTTTGGAAGCTGATCGCCAGCCCCCCGATAACTACCACGATGAGGGTAGATACCACGTAAAGCCAGGGGCTGGTCGGCGCCTGTTCTACGAAATTTTGAAGCCAGTAACGGGATGCTATATAGGCCAGCGGCCAAGCCACCGCCGTAGCGACCAGGATAACCCGGGTGATGTCGTTAGACAACAACCGGGTCAACGTCATGGTGCTGGCCCCAAGAATCTTCCGTATCCCCATTTCCTTTTTCCTGGCTGACGCTGTGTGGGTGACTAGGCCGATCAACCCTAAGCAGGCAATAAAAACGGACAGCGCCCCAAAGATCACGAAGACCTTACCCGTGGTGGATTCAAATTGATACAAATTCTCATAATCTTCATCGAAAAAGAAATAGTCAAAGGGAGCACTGGTATGTTGGTCCCAAGTATCTTCAATGTATTCAATAGTTTCTCTAACCTGTTCGCCATGGTTTAGTTTTATGCTGATGTACCCGTCAAGGTTGCTGGGCCTTAGCTCTAAAGCCATGGGACTTATGGTGTTGTGCAACGACTGGATATTGTAATCTTTAACTACCCCTATAATTTTCATTAACTCACCTTTTCTCCAAGGAGAGGTTAAGCTCTCACCTACAGGATCGTCGAAGCCCAGCGTTTTGGCCGCCGTTTCATTGATCACAATAGCATTCGAATCCAATCCATATTCCTCCGAAAAAAACCGGCCTGCCGCTAATTCTAATCCCATCAACTCTTGGTAGTCGAAGCTGACCTGGTTGTACCAGAACAAATACGTTTCGGGATTGCCTTGTTTACGGTAGGATCGTTTTGTATACTCTTTCCCGGGGATCGTCTTTGAATCTGCCACAGTGCTGATGGCCGGGTTTTTGAGCACATCATTTTTGAAGGTTTCCAAGTGGTGGGTCAAGGCATCGGGTCTTTCTACTATTAACACCTGCTCTTTTTCAAACCCTAGTTTTTTGGTCAGCATAAAATCAATTTGCCGATAGATTATTGACGTGGCGGTTATGATCATGATCGAAGCTGCAAACTGGAGGACCACCAGCACATTTCGGGTCCACCCCAGCCTGGCTCCCGAACGTAGTTTTCCTTTTAATACCTCTGCCGGCTGGAATGCCGATAGAATAAAAGCCGGGTAACCACCTGCCAGCAGCCCTACCACTAGGGCTAAACCTAGCATCACGAGGATGCCCAGGTAGCCCGACGTGATATTAAAGGCCAGTTCTTTACCCACCAGGTCTACAAATGAGGGCATAAGCAGTTTTGCCAAAATGGCCGCAAGGAACGCGGCAATCATCGTAGTAAAGATCGATTCAAAGAGAAATTGCCGGACTAAGCCTGTTTTTGAAGATCCCATCACCTTCCTAATACCTACCTCCTTGGCACGTGAAGCGGATTGCGCTGTCGCCAAATTCACAAAGTTAAATATCGCAATGAAGAGTATGATAAAACCGATCAAACCGTAAATGTATAAATAGGATACAGCGCTGTTTACTTCTAATTCTTCGGAGGTGTTGGAGTGAAGGTGAATGTCTTTTAGTGGCACGAGGTAAAACCCGGCAGAATTACCCGCTTCTTGCCAGTTTATGAAAGTAATACCCGTATAATACTCTACTTGTGGCCCTATATACTTGGGAATGATCTCTTGTATTTGCTCTTCAAAAGCCGCTGCATCCGCATTTTTATCCAGCACCACATACGTATAGTTTTTATCCGACCCCACCCATTTATTGCCATTCCAGCGCTCATAAGTACTCATAGAACCTAGCATATCGAACTGTAGGTGAGAATTAGAAGGGACATTTTCTAAGATCCCCGTCACCGTGTACAGCAAGGAATCCTGCTCTATCGCCATTTGCCGGCCCATAGGATCTCTTTCACCAAAATACTTCTTGGCATAGGCTTCCGTTAACAACATCGACCTTGGATGGACCAGCGCAGTTTCCGGGTTTCCTTTAAGCAGTTTGAAATCAAACACTTCGAAAAAGGTAGAATCTGCAAATAAGATCCTTTCTTCATAAAACTTTTCGTCGCCATACTCTACCAGCCAAGAGCCATCCCTTCTTACGCGTGTAGCTGCAGACACTGCCGGGTATTCGCTAAGCAATACTTTGGATAGGGGAACATTCGAAGTAGCCACATCATAGACTTGGCCATTGATATTGCCTAGGGCTTGTATACGGTAGACCTGGTCATAATCCGTATGGAACCTGTCGTAGCTGACTTCGTTGAGAATGTAAAGGCTAATTAAAATGAAGCTGGCAATTCCTATGGCTAGCCCGGATACATTCAACAAAAAATAGCCTTTGTGCTTCACCATATTCCGGGAAGCGGTGAAATAATAATTTTTGAACATGATGATGTTTGAGTTAGTTTGACCTTGTGTTGTTTTCCATGCATAGGGCTGGCAGCAGCGGATCACATCCCACCAATAAAGTAACCGGGCTGTGGTAATTCCACTTCCTAGGATACGCTCATAAAAGAGCTCTTCCAGGTCCCCGTGTAATTCCTCGTATCGCCCAGGGCGGCAATACCACCTAAAGAATAAGTGAGGTATTTTCGGTACGTTCATCCGCGTGCTCATGCCGATCTGTCTTTTGCCAACGATTATCGCAGTGGATGCTACTCGACTTTCAACCCATCTACTGGATTAGCTGCTGCAATTTTTCCTAATTGGGCAAATACTATGACCAACAGGACCAATATTAATGTGGATATGGCGATCACTACACCAAGTACATTCATAGGGATATGGTAGAAATACACGGCATCGAACAGGAATTCCACCAACAGGTAGCTCACCGGGGCGCCTGCCAGTAAAGCCACTGTAAATAAGATGGCATAAGGCGCTATGATATTCTTAGCCACGCTTTTTAATTCGGCTCCCAACACCCTCCTAATGCTAAACTCCTTGGCACGGCCTGCTACATTTAAGGCCACCAGGCCAAAAAGTCCCAAGCTGGCTAGCACGATGGCGATAAAAGCGACCACTCTCCAGAACCTCCCATGGGTTTTGATCTCCTCGAAGTAACCGCCCCATACGTCTTGTTGGAAGCCTCCTTCGAACGGAACTTCGGGAAAAAGACCTGCCCAATGCTCCTGTAATTTTTGATGGGTTTCCACCCCAGCGCCTGTCCTTACTTTCAAAGAAAGATAGCGATAATCATCCTCATGCGCTAACCTGAACAGGGTAGGCCTTATCTTTTGATAAAAACTATAGCTGTGGAAGTTATTGACCACCCCGATCACTTCGTATCTCGTGCTGTCAATTTCAAAAAACTGGCCCAGTGGCTGCTCTAAGTCCATATTTTCCACCAAGACCTGGTTCACAATTACCGCCTCTCGATCACTTTCAGAACGATCCCTGAAAGCACGTCCTTTTGCTATTTCTAACCCCATAGTCTCGAAATAATGGGCATCTACCCGTAATTGATCCACTTCGTATTCACGAGCCGGCAGGTGTACCACGGTGGTGGCATGGCTTCTGCCTAAATGATGCCCCGACCCTGAAAGTGCCATTACATTGGGATCAAGCGCCATCACAGCTTCTAGCTGCTCAAATTCTGCGTAGCCAGGGACAGTGGTATAAAGCACATCCCCCGGGGAATAACCCCAACTGCGATTAGCAATGTAAGCATTGTTTTGCGTGAACATAACCGCACATACGATCAAAATACATGACAGCACCAACTGAACCCCTAAAAACACTTTGGTCAAGGGGTTCTTTTTACCAAATCTTACCGATCCCTTAAAAATCGTCACTGCTTGGAATTTAGAAATATAAAATGCCGGGTAGATCCCTGATAACAAACCGGTCAGCAACAAGACGGCTACCAAAAAGATCCAAAGTGTGGGGTCAATAAGATAAAACCCCATGTTGAAATCATTAATGTATTCGAACCACGGAATGATCACAGAAACGGCAAGGAGGGCGCCGACAAGGAGGGCAATGAGCGTTATAATCACATTTTCAGTTAAGAACTGGACGATCACCATCTTCCGGTTGGCGCCTACTACTTTTCTCAGCCCAATTTCTTTCAGCCGTTTTGCCGCGGACACTATGGCTATGTTTATGTAATTGAAACATGCCAAAGCCAACATACAAAGGCCGAGTGACGAAAGTATGATGCGCGCCTGGTGATTGCTGTAATAGTAAGGACTCGATATACTATGCCTTATCCCGGCTGAATTTTCATATAAAGTAACCAAGGGCTCGAAAGCAAACGAATAAATGGCCCAATCATCCTGTACCACTTCATTTTGTAACGCCTTGTACTTTTCCATGCCCTGTTCCATTCTTTGTAGGTCGGAAGGGTCCTGGACTTGTATAAAGGTGGCGTTCACATCTTCACGCCAGTCGTACGGGTCATAGGAAGGATCATGCACTTGCACGTTTTTAAAATTGACCAGGAAATCAAAATCAATGGCGTGGGCTTCCGGGAAAGCCTGCGCCACCCCGGTGATCTTGAAAGCCTTGCTCCTATTCCCGCCGAAGACCATAAGAATATCCCGGCCCACTGGGTTCTCACTCCCAAAGTATTTCACCGACATCTCTTCACTTAGAATAATGCTGTTTAGATCATCGAGTGATCCTGGGGTGCCCCATTTTAAGGGGAAGGTGAACATTTGTAAAAATTCCGGGTCCGTAAATCGTACTTTTTCGTGAAACACATGGTCAGAGTATTTCATCACCACAGGGATATCTTCTACCCGGCAAACTTTCTTGATATGGGTAAAATCTTCTCGTAGCATAGCTCCAAGCGGCCTGGGGGTTAGACCATTTTGCTGTAATGTGCCGTCCCTGTCTACGAAAGCAGTGGCGAGGTACACTTCATTCTTATGCTCATGGAATTGATCCATGCGGTTCACCCATTGGCTGAAGCCATACACTAATATGGCAACACCAATAGCGACTGATAGCCCGAAAACATTGATGAAAGAACTAAAGGGGCTCTTCATCAAGCTCCGGAAGGAAGTCTTGTAGTAATTCTTGAACATGATAATATTTGAGTTAGTTTGACCTTGTGTTGTTTTCCATGCATAGGGCTGGCAGCAGCGGACCACATCCCACCAATAGAGCAGCTTGGCCCTGGCAGGCCCACTTTCTATCGCACGCTCATGGAAGAGTTCTTCCAAGTCACCGTGTAATTCTTCATACCTTTCGTATTGGCAATACCACCGAAAAAAGGTGTAAGGGATCCTTGGTATTTTGGCCTGCCTATCCATTTTCACCCGGTTTGCCATTTAAAAGCGAGATCTGGGATCTGGTTTCTTAGCCGCATGCGAAGTTCCATAGATTCATCCAGTGCCTTTTTGCCAAAGGGTGTGATGGAAAACAGTCGTTTCCGCTTCCCTCCCCTTTTAGACTCCGGGTCGCCAAGGTGGGATTTAAGCATCCCCTTTTCTTCCAACCGGTACAATGATTTATGAACTGCACTCACATTGACCGAGCGACCAGACTGCTCTTTGATCTCTTTGGTGATGGCCACAGCATAGGCTTGTTCATAAAGCACCCCTACCGTGAGTAAAATAAGCTCCTCAAATTCACCAAGGTATATCCTGCCCATAGCAATTAATTGTTACTTTGCCAGTAATATACGAAAGCTTAAATGATTAAGTTTACTTTTGCCTGTAAAATATCTCTAAAGTATGGTTGACACGTTTGATGGAGCGACTTCTTTTAACCAAGATATCGGCTCATGGAACGTTAGCAACGTGAGTAATATGGGGGAATGTTCGTTAGCGCATCTTCTTTTGACCAAAATATGGGTTCGTGGAACCTTCGGGTCATGAGTATTATGAGAGTCATGTTTTACGAGGCTGGCATGTCTCCAACAAATTACGATTTAACCTTAGACGGCTGGTCCAAACAGCCGAATGCTTCTATAAACATACTCTTAGGCCCAGACGACTTGAAATATTATGCCTTGAGAGAGGCGGCAAGAATGTGGAGAATAGTACAGGTCTTTCTCAATATCGTAGGTGCAATTCATGAATTGCACCTACGATATCCAGTGAAGCCTAAAAATCTATCCAGGGTTGAATACTTTAGGCATGAGGTGAGTTTTTAAGGGTATTAAAAACAAAAAGTACACGTTAGGCTCCTCAAAACCTTTGTGAGCTATATCCCCATAAGGCTTTCATTCGGCATTAATTCTTCACAAGGGAAAGATCCCCCCGTTACTGGAGTGAGATGATACAGCTCAGCACAATGGATCAAAAGAAACACCGCCCACTGTAAGCCAGTGTTTGGCACGAACTGAAAGAAAAACAATTGCCATTGAAAGCCCTGACACAAACTTCAATAGTAGAAGGAGTAGGACACCAAGGGCCGATACTGATCGATGTGGTCCCTTGGCCTGAAATAATAAAGGCATTGTTAGAAACCGTCCACTGGTATCCTTGTGCTCCGCCCGGGGATGAAGCATTGGCAAAAATAAAGTTTTGATTATCAGTAGTGATCACCGGGATTGAGGGCCTGTTAGGGGCAGTACAACGAAGACTTTCCAACGATGGATCAGCCTCCTTTACGGTAGCCTCATCTGTGAACGCAAAAGACACAAAGACTAGGAAAAGAAATAAGGGGAAGTTTTTCATAGGAGTAATGGTTAAGTGAAAAGATAGTTTAAATATAATTAACAGATAGTTTTTTATGAAATTAGTTGAATGAAATTGACATATAAATTATAAATAAAAATTTAATATCTAAAAATCAATACTTTAGTATTATTTCTGAATTTACATTCTCTAAGTCTTTTTCTTTGAGTATCTCAAAGTAAGGGCTGGTCAAGATAAATGTCCCATATGACAAACGTCATATGATAATTGTAAGACACGCTTAACTTCGCGTATAATTCATGGGGCTACTATTAATCCCCCTCTTGATCAGTTCGATGTCTACGTTTTTATTTGATTGCGCGGTTTTTGGTCCTGTAACGAGCCGAAGGTTCGGCAGTTCCCTGGGGGTAAATTTATTATCCACTACGTCCAAGGTGTGTAATTTTGATTGTATTTACTGTGAATGCGGATCTTCCTCAACTCGCGGGGTTGGTCCAAAATTCGCCGCTCTAAACCACGTCGTGGACTCGTTAGAACAAACCTTATCGGGCTTTGCTCTCCAGTGCCGTTCGGTCGATTACATTACATTCGCAGGAAATGGCGAGCCCACTCTACACCCACATTTTGAGCAGATTGTAGACAAGGTAATTTACTTGAAAGAAAAGTTGATGCCCGGGGCCAAAGTGGCGGTGCTTTCTAATGCTACTACCTTACATAAAAGCTCCGTAGTAAGGGCTTTGCAAAGGGTAGATAAACGTGTCTTAAAGCTCGACGCAGGCAATGAAGATACATTTCAATGTATTGACCGGCCATTAGGCGGCACAACCTTATCCAAGGTCTGTCATACCCTCAAAAATGTGTTCAATGGTGATCTTAGCATACAATCGATGTTCTTAAGAGGCACGGTAAACGGACATCGTATCGATAACACGAAGGAGAGCGAGGTAAAAGCCTGGATAGAAAGGCTCATCGAGATCGGCCCCTCGGAAGTAATGCTTTATTCTCTCGATCGTGATCCTCCAATGGATACGTTAGAAAAGGTGCCCGGTGAAGAGTTAAAAGCGATTGCTCGCCAATTGCATCACCATGGCCTGCTATCGACTGTGAGCACATGATCATGCATAAAGTAAGGGTAACAAAAGAATTCAGTTTTGAAATGGCCCATGCCTTAGAAGGACACGATGGTCAATGCCGTTATATCCATGGGCACTCCTACCACCTGTCCGTAACAGTGATCGGCGTACCGATCCAAGATGCAGGCAGCCCAAAAAATGGAATGGTGATTGACTTTGCAGACTTAAAAGCGTTGGTAAAAGAGACCGTCCTAGACCCGCTGGATCATAGCCTTGTGCTATTTGAACAATCGCAATTTCTTGAACAAGTAAAAAGCTGGACCGGTCAGAAAGTGGTCCTTACGCCTTATAACCCCACGTGTGAAAACTTGGTGATTGATTTTGCGAAACGAATCCGCACAGCACTACCCCAGGGCACCCAACTCTACCGTTTGATCTTGAGAGAAACCCAAACCGGTTATGCCGAATGGTACGCCAGTGATAACGGATAAACCTTTATCTTGATTCATTGAACCTGGATAATAGCCTAACAAGCTGCAAGGTCTATATTCCAAAACGAACCCCGGTTTTCTTTACGTTGGAGCGACTGTTTTACGATCAAATAACCTACGGCAATAAGATTTCTAAGTTCACAGAGCTGGGGAGATAGCGTGTTTCGTTGATAAAGGACTTCGGTCTCCTTATAAAGTAGTGCAAGACGATTATATGCCCTACTCAATCGTTCATTAGAGCGGACAATCCCCACATAATCCCGCATGACGGCTTGCAATTCATTTTTATTATGTGAGATCAGCACTTTTTCTTTCGGTGTTGTAGTCCCTTGATCATCCCATCTTGGGACCGGGGGTAGATCCCCTATGGTGCCTATTTCTTTGATCCCCATCTTATAGCATCGATCGGCGAATACCACTGCTTCAAGCAAGGAGTTAGAAGCTAATCGGTTGGCGCCATGTAACCCGGTGTAAGCACATTCCCCACAGGCAAAAAGACGCTTGATCGTGGTTCTTCCCCTATGATCTACTTGTATTCCCCCGCACATGTAGTGTGCAGCCGGGACCACGGGTATCCTATCTTCTTCAACGTTTATCCCCAGGCTGTAACATTTCTCGTAGATTGTGGGAAAGTGCGCCTTAAACCGTTTTATATCCATATGCCGGCAATCCAGGTAAACGCACTCTTCACCTGAGCGCTTTAGTTCCGAATCAATGGCTTTCGCCACGATATCCCTGGAAGCTAACTCACCCCGCCGATCGTATTTGTGCATGAAAGCCTCTCCTCCCCTAGTTTTAAGCTTTGCCCCAAAACCCCGAACGGCTTCGGATATTAAAAAGGCTGGGGACGCGCCCGGCTGGTAGAGGGCTGTAGGATGGAACTGCACAAATTCCATACTATTGATCTTCGCCTTGGCCCGGTAGGCCATGGCAACACCATCCCCCGTGGCAATGGCTGGGTTAGTAGTATGACCATACACCTGGCCTGCCCCACCGGAGGCCAGCAAGGTGATCTTGGACGTGTAAGTTTTTATCTTTCCTGTGGTTTCATCGAGCACATAGGCCCCGTAACAAGTGGTGCCTTCATCTCTTGGTATCCCATCGCCTTGGAGGTGATGTTCTGTGACCAAGTCAATGGCAAAGTGATGAGGAAGTACCTGGACATTCTGCTGGTGGCGAACAGCCTTAAGTAAGGCCTTCTCAATCGCCAAACCTGTCACGTCTTTGTGATGCACGACCCTGTTCATCACGTGTCCACCTTCACGACCAAGATCAAATTTACCTTGCCTGTCCTTATCAAATGGCACACCTACCTTGATAAGCTCTTCCAAGCGCCGGGGGCCCTCATTTACTACAAACTTGGCCACAGTTTCGTCACAGAGTCCATCACCTGCCGTGAGTGTGTCCTGTAAATGCTGCTCAAAGGAGTCAACAGTATTAGTGACAATGGCGATCCCTCCTTGGGCGTACTTGGTATTCGATTCACCTTCGTCTGATTTGGTGACGACGGTAACCTGCCTGCCGGGGCAGGAAGTAGCTACTTTCAACGCATAACTAAGCCCTGCAACACCGGAGCCTATTACTAAAAAGTCCGTCGATGGCATAGCTCTAATTCATAGAAAGCTCGAGCATTCGTTTTAAAGGAGACAAGGCCTTTTGGCGTATTTCTTTATCGACCTCTACTTGCGGGCTATCGTTTTTTAAACATAAGTACACCTTTTCCAAGGTATTCATTTTCATGTAGGGGCACTCACTACAGGCACACGTATTGTCTTCATTGACTGGCGCCGGGATAAACCGCTTACCCGGCAGCGCTTTGCGAGCTTGGTGCAAAATCCCCATCTCGGTAGCTACAATGTATTCCTTCGACGGATCCGCCTTGGCATATTCTAGCAAGGCCTTCGTAGAACCAATGAAATGCGCCACCTTGAGCAGTTTTTCATCGGACTCCGGGTGGGCAATGAGCTTTGCTTCGGGATGTTTTTGATACAGCTCGATGATCTTATCTAAGGAAAAAGCTTCATGCACGGAACAAACACCGTCCCAAAGCACCAAATTCCTCCCGGTCTCTTGGGCCAAGTACTTCCCTAAATTTTTATCCGGCAAAAAAATGATCGGACGGTCACTGGGTATGGAGTTGATCATCTTTATGGCATTAGAAGAAGTGCAGACCAGGTCACTCATGGCCTTGATCTCGGCCGAACAATTTATATAACTAACGACGGTGTGACCCGGGTGCTTGGCCATAAATTTTTTAAGCTCAGCAGGTTCACAAGAGTCTGCCAAAGAACAGCCTGCGTTATGGTCCGGGACCAATACCGTTTTTCCCGGGTTAAGGATCTTGGCTGTCTCTGCCATAAAATTTACCCCGGCTAGGACGACACGATCACTATTTATTTTTAAAGCTTGTTGGGCTAAATACAAGCTGTCCCCAATGTCATCAGCAACATCTTGGATCTCTGCACGCTGGTAATAGTGCGCTAAAATAACAGCTTTCTTTCTTTTCTTTAGATCAAGGACCTTCTCAATAAGGCCCTTCGCAGCTTCCCCATACATGGTTTTAAGGTTTGTTTAAGAAGTGGTAAAGTTTAAAGTTACGTAATTAGATAATCAGACCTATATATCTATTTTATTTTATTTGTTTAACTTCGCCATATATGATGATACACGACAAAGCACATACTTTCCATATTCCTGTTATGGGAATTGGTTATACCATTGATTCTCCATTGAAAGTGGCCCATTACGGAATTTCCTCGGTGATCTCTCTCGTGGATGATATCCTTATGGAAAAAATGAGGAAGTTCTATTGCCAGCAGTTCAAATTGCCTTTTACGGCCATTACTTCTCGCTCCAAGGATCACAGGGCGCGTAGGATCACTGCCTACCTTGACTTGATCAGCACTGTTGCAACATCACGCTTTACAGCATTGCTAAATTCAGTCTCTAAGGATGGGATTCAAGTGAAGAAATACATGGATATGCTGCCTGCAAGTTCTGACTTGAAACAGGGATTTTATCGCATGCTTAGTGAAGGTAAGCATAAAAAGGATGTCCTAGAATGGGTGCGAAAGCACTTGTCTATGGGTGATATTGACGTGAACATTATGACCAAGCTAGATAGGGAAACCTATCATGGCCATGAACAACAGCCTGTTGAATTCAATGACGCACATGCTGCCTTGAGGGGGTTTGCCAAAAGTAAATTGAGGTCCTCACTGGTGCTTTCAGCGGGCATGAACCCGAAGCTATATGCTTACATGGAAGAATTTGATGATTTTTACCCGCGTGAAAACGGATCTCTCCAGAAAAAGATCACGTTGAAAGTTAGTGACTATCGCTCAGCGTTGATCCAGGGGGCTTACTTAGCCAAAAAAGGTTTGTGGGTATCAGAGTACCGGGTAGAATCGGGGTTGAATTGCGGAGGGCATGCCTTTGCAACGGATGGTTACCTACTGGGCCCGATCTTAGAAGAGTTCAAGCAAAAAAGAAGCACGTTGATCCAGTCTACCCATGATGTGTTAGTGCAGGGGCTCAAGGCAAAAAAACGTTATTACCCGCAGGCGCCCATGGAAGTCAAGATCAGCGCGCAGGGAGGAGTAGGTACGGCCGAGGAACATCAATTTATGCTTGAACACTACCACCTTAATTCCGTAGGATGGGGCTCCCCTTTCCTACTGGTACCCGAGGTGGTCAATGTCGACCCGCAAACCCAGCAATTGCTAAAAAGCGCCCGGGAGGAAGACTTACTTTTGAGCAATACGTCTCCCCTAGGAGTTCTATTTAATACCCTAAAGGGTAATACCAAGGACAAGGAGAAGGCCATGAGGATCTCCAAAGGAAAACCGGGTAGCCCTTGCCCTAAAAAATTCGCCAGCAATAACCGTGAGTTTACCAGCAACTCGATCTGTACCGCGTCCCGGCAATACCAGCGGTTAAAAATCGCCGAATTGGAGGAAAAACAATTACCCCCGGAAGAGTACCGGGAAGCCTACGAACAAATCACGAGTAAATCGTGTATTTGTGTGGGCCTGGGCACTTCAACCCTGCTGATAAACGGACTGGATACGACCAAGGAAGGGGATGGAGTATCCATTTGTCCCGGACCTAACCTGGCTTATTTTTCCGAAACCATCTCTTTACAAAAGATGGTAGACCACATTTACGGGAGAACGAATGTATTGAAAAGAAAGGACCGTCCCAATATGTTCATCAAGGAAATACGACTTTACGTCGATTATTTCAAAAACCAGTTGAAGAGCACAAAACCATTGCAAGACCGGCAGATGAAATATTTGGAAAAGTTCCATAAGAATTTGATGGAGGGTATCCATTATTACAAAGACTTGTTTTCAACGGTAGCTTTAAAACCTGCAGGTATTAAGGCTGACCTCCTGTATGACTTACAGGCGCTGGAGCAAGAGTTAGATAACCTCTTTTTGGTAAAAGTTTAAAAGGCCAGCCCCCATTACTGTTTCTATTGATGACAGGGGTTCTTGTAGGATCCCTGTCATTCCTTACTGGCCGCGGCTACAACAGGTACCTACTTGTGTAGTCTAAATTACGTCTTATTGGACCACAAATAATGCTTCATGTTAGTAACATTCATTGAGACTAGGTCTTACTCTGCTTGAGTTGAAGCCCCTTGAACAGTGAAGTAAGCCAGTATTTACAAACCAATAACCTCCTGGTATCCAGTCGAAACGGTCATGTCCGAATAAATTCCGCAGAATGTGTGTATGCCAGCAGTAATTAAAACCAAGATTTTTATTTATTTATAATTAGTTTAAATAAAAATAGTAGTTTTGACCGCCGAACTGTAATCACGGATCCGACAGGATTTATGAGCGGAAAATTTGAATCTAAAAAAAGCCAAAAGAACCGGTGGAAGCGGTATGCAAATGTAATTCATTTGTGGCTGGGCTTCTTGACCGGGGTCGTAGTCTTTATCGTAGCCATCACCGGTTGTATCTATGTTTTCCAAGATGAAATAAAGGATATGACGCATGATTGGCGGCATATCGAGCGGCAGGACAGGGCTTTCATTCCACCCTCCGTCATTTTGAAGAAAGTCAAACATGCCTATCCAGCAGTTGCCGCTAATATGGTAGTTTATCAAAACGGGGACAGGCCTGCGAGCGTTTTTGTCAGCATTGATAACGTGCCCCATACTATTTACATAAACCCCTACAGCGGCGAGATCACACATTTGCAAAACCTGGACAATGATTTTTTCATGATCGTGGAGCATCTGCACCGCTTTTTGTTACTGCCGGAAAAAATTGGCAAACAAGTCACAGGTATATCCACCCTTATTTTTTTGGTCATGCTCATCACAGGTTTGATACTCTGGTGGCCAAAAAGATGGAAAAATGCCGGTCAAAATTTTAAGATCAGGTGGAACGCTAGATGGCGACGTAAAAATTATGAATGGCATCGTACCACTGGTTTTTATATGGTTTTACCTGCCATTGTCGTAGCGCTTACCGGGCTTAGTTTTTCCTATGAATGGGTACATGATAGCTTTTTTTACTTGGGAAATATCGGTAATGGTGAAACATTGGAAAGTGCCGTCCCTTCTTTTGAAAAAAACGATAAAATCACCGCAAATGTGGCCTTAGATCACGCCATGTCACAAACCCGGGATCTCGCACCAGCTAGCGGGATGTACTTTGTATGGGATCAAGGGGAAGGGCTGCCTATTATGACAGGGGCCTATCCCGAATCGCATGCGTTTGACCACCAGTCTAATTTCTTTTTTGACCCCGAAAGTGGGAAACTACTGGCTAGCCAGTATTACGAGGACAAAAGCCCAGGACTTAAATTCCAGGAAATGAGCTATGGTTTGCATACAGGACAATTACTGGACCTGCCCGGTAAGATCGCTGCGTTCACAGCCAGTCTTTTTGTTGCCGCATTACCCGTTTCAGGCTTCCTGATCTGGTATGGCAGGCGTAATAAGAAGAAAAGGAAATTCTTAAAGAATCCCCCTTTACAAAGGATATAATGGATTTGAGCTTTATTTTATTTACGTACATAACTAGTAAAACAATTTTAGAGTATTTCGTGCGGGCTTTTAAAATAGCCACATTTTCACTCCCTGTTTTAACACTTCCTAATACACTAGCGCAAACTCATGAATCCACATTAAAAGGTGTAGTCACTGATCTATATGGCACTCCATTGTACGGGGCTAGTATTTTGATTCAAGACCTACAGGTAGGTGTTGCAGCGGATGAAAATGGTGAATACTTTTTCAAGATCGATCGGCCGGGCAGCTATACCGTGGAATTTTCTTACATAGGTTTTGAAACTGTAACGCAATCCATAACCCTTGAAGCCAATAAAATTCATGTCATCGATATTGCCCTGGCTGAAGATGCTACTGTCTTGGATGCTATCAGTATCGAAGCAAAGAGTAAAATCCGTCAAAAACGCGAAGAAGCCTATGCCATAAACGTAATCAAGGCTAAAGAACTCTACAATACAGGCGCAGATATTAACCAAGTACTTAACCGTATATCAGGCGTTCGTATCCGGGAGAATGGAGGGCTGGGTTCCGATTTTACATTTGCCATCAACGGTTTTTCTGGGAGACAAGTAAAGTTTTTCCTAGACGGCATACCTATGGATAACTTTGGCTCTTCACTCTCGCTAAACAATTTTCCGGTAAACCTGGCGGAACGTATTGAAATTTACAAAGGCGTGCTACCCGTAAGTTTGGGCAGTGATGCCTTAGGTGGAGCGGTCAATATTGTAACACGGACCCAGCCCAACTACCTTGATGTTTCTTACGGATATGGTAGCTTTAATACGCATCGCGCTAATCTTAATTTTGCTTACACCAACCTTAACAGTGGAATCACCGCTCGCGTCACTGCCTTTTACAATTATTCGGATAACAACTATAAAGTACGCGTACGGCCTATCGATCTACAAACCAGGCAGCGCATGCCAGCGCAAGAAGTAGAACGTTTTCATGACACTTATGAATCGGCCACCGCTCACGTAGAACTCGGTGTGATAGAAAAGCCATATGCTGATAAGCTACTGGTAGGTTTTATAGCGTCAGGCAATGATAAAGATATACAGACCGGCGTGACGATGGACCAAGTCTTTGGCGCTCGTACATCTTCTTCCCGGGCGCTTATTCCGACCTTAAAATACCAGAAAGAAAACCTTTTTACCCATGGATTTAATGTAAGGTTTTACGCTGCGTATAACCACACCAAAAACCAGTTTATCGACACCACGCGCCTGTCGTTCAACTGGCTGGGGCAAAGTGTTGCTTCTACCGGGACGTCAGAGTTTTTTAGGACCCAACTTGAAAACAGGGATAAAGAAGCGCTGACCACCACTAACCTTTCGTATGCATTGACAGATCATCATGGTCTATCCTTTAACCACCAGTTCACAAACTTTACCCGGGAATCAAGTGATGTGGAAAACCCGGAAAATATAGTTTTCCTATTTCCACAATCACTGCGTAAGCATATTCTTGGATTGGCTTACCAGGCAAAGTATGAACGTTTTACAGGGACAGTCTTTGCCAAAGCCTATTTCCTAAAAGCAGAATCTTTTGAAGACGTAATGGACGGAACAGGAGAGTCCAATTTTCAAGAGACCGGGACGAATACTGAAGATGTTGGTTATGGCACAGCGGCAACCTACTTTATATTGCCCAGGCTACAGGCCAAAGTATCCTATGAACGTACTTATCGATTACCGGAAGCAACAGAACTGTTAGGCGATGGTTTGTTTACCCGGCGTAATGAGGCGCTAGAACCAGAAACCAGTGATAATCTTAATATCGGTGCGAAATACGAGTTTAAGCTGGATGACAACCACCTTATAGCCATAGAAGGCACTTATTTATTGAGGCTTGCTAAGGATTTCATACAGTTGGACCAGGCGCTGTCCCAGCCAGTAGACCGGCAATTTATAAACTTGGGCGATGTCACTACAAATGGTTTTGAAATTGATATGCGCTACCAGTTAAAAAAGCAATTCAAAGCCGGCTTTAACCTGACGTATCAAAACATTATCGACAAACAGGAATTCCTGGCCAGTACGAACTTTCAAGGGGTTACCGTTTCACCTAATTTGAATTTTGATTTCCGCGTCCCTAACATTCCTTACCTGTATGGGAATTTTAGCGCTGATTATGCTTTTATGGAAGCAGGCGCTAAAAACCAGCTCAACCTAGGCTATGCGCTAAACTATGTAGAAGAATATTTTTTTACCCCCCGGCAGCTAGGGGCAAACAATCAAAACAATATCCCAAGGCAGTTATCGCATGATCTGCGAGCCACCTACGAAATGTACAACGGGAAATTCAATATATCTCTCGAAGTATCCAACATTACGAATGAAGAACTTTTTGACAATTACCTATTACAAAACCCGGGTAGAGCCTTTTTCATCAACCTAAGATACTTTTTAAATAACTCAATATTTTAACCCATAATTATAAAAACGATGAAAATAGAAATAACCTTTAAAATAATACTAGCATTAATTATACTAGCTTGTGCAAGTTGTGATAATGACGATGACGATGTGCCAACCCCTGGGACATATATCTTGGGCTTAGGTGTAACCACAAGTACGGAAACTACCAATTTCGTCATTGGAGCAAAAAGCCTGGCCAGCGGGGCAATATCCCTTGTGGGACAAGGCACATTGCAAGAAGGCTACCGTGATTATGCTTTTGGCGGCGACACATTCTACAGTATTGGGGGCCTGGGGGTTACAGATGTAAATGCCATTACCTCTAAGGGTGATACACTTAATATCCAACCTGGACTGACTTTCGAGTTCCAGGTAGACGACTTTAAAGATGTTGAAGGGAATGGTACGACTATGTTAGGTATCTCCTCTCCATTAAGTCCGTCAACGAGTACCAATATGCAATTCTATACCGTAGATATTGCCACCAATACCAGGAGTAATGTGACCAATATCCCTTTCAACAGCGTCTATGATACTTCACGGCATTGGATCTTCCATACAGGAATGGAGGTAAGCGGTGGTAAACTTTATCAAACTTTCTACCCTGTAGATGCTATTTCATTTAACACGCAAAACACAGATACATTGTATGTAGCTATATATAGTTATCCTAGCTTTCAATTAGAGGAGGTGATCACCGACGTCCGTGTAGGACCGGCAGGGGCTTTTAATACACGCAGCGGAATTTTTAAAGCTGAAAACGGGGATCTATATACGGTTTCTACTTCAAGTATTTCCAATGGCTATAGCCAGTCTACTAAACCCGCAGGGATTTTAAGGATACCTGCAGGCAGCAATGATTTTGACGAAAACTACTTCTTCAACACCCAAGACGCGGTGAGTGGGCCGGGTGGTAAAATTGCCCATGCCATTTACATAGGTGACAATAAGTTATTTGCAGCCGTGACCGTAGCCGACCATACCATAGAGGATCGTTGGTCTGACACAAATTTACGCCTTGCTATTGTAGATCTAATTGCTCAAACTATCACCCTGGTAGAAGGAGCACCCGAGTTTACCGGCAATGGGGGCCGTAGCTTTGCAGCTTTGCAAGAAGGCAACAAGGTATATTATGGTCTTACTGATG
Source organism: Fulvivirga sp. (assembly GCA_028280565.1). Lineage (GTDB taxonomy): Bacteria > Bacteroidota > Bacteroidia > Cytophagales > Cyclobacteriaceae > Fulvivirga. The sequence goes on along the minus strand of JANQLQ010000071.1, from coordinate 10,812 downwards.
AAGATGGCTTGTACATCTATGAGACCGATATCGATGCAGCAACTGCTGTACGCGGCACAGAGGTAAGGGCAACTTTTGTAGGGGGTCTGGCAAGATTGAAGTAAGAGTTTGTAAAAGAAGATCTACGGGGGTCGTTAGCTGTAAGCGTGGGAATTAAAACCCATACCTTTTTCCTTGCAAGCGTGAATTCGGGATAACACCCCCTAAAAAAGACTACTAAGGCTACTGCTAGTCCCATCATTTCTAAAAAATGCTTAGCGTTGGAATGACATTGGTCATTTTTCACTTGTTTCCTGGATGGCAGGGGTGTTCCGCACTCACCGGGTGGCTCGGAGCCACCCGGACATAGCCTTCAATTTAAGGAAACACATGGAGTTTTAACCTTGGTTTAAATCCCGAAGTGATAACATTATAATACGGAAAACAAACACCAAATACACCAACCCCAAAGGGGGTGAAATAATACCACCCCTCCAGGGTTTTACCACAGAAACCCCATCATCTACAATATTTTCATCCCTTTGGGATCAATAGAAACAGTCAAAACTGGTGGGTACCGACAAAAGTTGGTCAACTCGTTGATTATGATCTTTCCATGTATTCTTACAGAATTAAGAACTCTTAAAACACTCTTCCGAATCCCATTTCGAGAATTTTTTCCATTATTAGGAATAAAATAGGCATTTATGTAATAATCTACATCTACTTTTTTGCCTAACACACAGTCATGTACGCTATAACAGCCCAAACGGCATAATATTTGGCTCGCGTCAAATGGACTCCTACAGGAAGTTTTTCCATAGCCGACAATAAACCCCACGGCTGTTGGATCTGCTACGGAGGCATGGTGAGGTTGTGAACGAGGAGGGAGATATAAGCCCTGTCATCACGTGGGTAATCCCAAATTAATTTTTGTTCTAGTACACAACCTGGATTTACATTCATCGAATCATGCGTCTATTGTTAGCTTTTATCCTTTTGGTAATCCTTCCTTTTTCACAAATTGTTGCACAAACCATACGTGCTGGCGATCTCATGTTTATCGGCTATAACGCAGATGGCGACGAGGGTATCGCATTTATCACGCTCATCGACCTGCCCGATACCACGATCTACTTCACGGATAACGAATGGAATGGATCCGCCATAGGCTCCGGGGGCAATTTCAATAATTTCAACGAAGGCATTTTAAGCTGGAATAGCGGGGGAAATATCAGTGCCGGAACGGTCATTATTATTGACAGGGCTTCCACGGCTTTTATTAATTCATCCATAGGTACGGTCAGCAGGACCAATAATTTTGATCCTGCTACTAGTAACGAAGTCGTATACATGTACTTGGGAAACAACCTTACGGACCCTGTACTGTTTGTCTCTGCCATAGCCAATGATGGTTTTGGCAACGGCACATTAAACGGGACCAACCTGACGGCCGGGGTCAATGCGATCGATATCCGTGCGGACACAGGGGAACGCGATGAGGATATTATGGTTTTTGACTGCAACTGCGCCGGCAATGTACCTGTCAATGCACTGGTGATCGCGAATGGAAACAACTGGGCGACCCAAGATGGTACCGGGGGGAATAACCATACCGATGGCACATACCCAAACTTTCCAGCGGATGTTTGCCGGGAAAAAAGAACCTATTATTCGCGTAGAAATGGTAACTGGGACAATCGCAATACTTGGTCCTTTTCTTCCGATGGCTCATCCGGTCCTGTTCCAGCCGGGGATTGGCCCCGGCGACTTGATAATGTCGTGATCCAAAACAATCACAGGATAACGGTTAACGCACGTGACGACAATATGTGCAGCCCAGTAGTACCTGACAACATGGGGCGTTCTAATGTCGGCAACTCCTTTAATGACTCCAACCAGTCCTACCTGTATCATACCGGCGATATCCTTGTTGAAAACGGGGGAGTACTGTCTTCCACAGTCAGGGTCATGGTAGAAGGGTATACAAGAGTAGAAGGCACGTTTAACGTGGGAAGTGATATGGTGAATTTAGGACACCTCGAGGTAACTCCCTCGGGGGTCCTAGGAGGCAGAGCTACGAGCGATATTGACCTGACACTGTCAGGGTCAAGTACCACGATCATCAATAGCATTGCCAATAGCAATGGTACCAATACTAACTTTGACGACCTTAATATTGATCATACAGGAGCTACCCTCTGCGGGATTGGGCTGGATCTAACTGAAGGGAATCCCAGTGTAATACGATTCTCTAATTCAGCGACGGCTGACCAAATTTGTGCGGATATGCTGGTTACATGTACCGCCACAAATTGTGGCAACGGGAATGGAACTAGCGGGCAAGGAGACATAAACCTTTCGAATCCTTTAGGAGGCTCAGGCCCAGTGATGGTGGGAAATACCGGACCTGCGGGTGTGGGTGAAACCAATGGCGCCTCCCCGCTTATCTTATGGCTAGATGCGAACAGGGGTGTGTTCGGTGATGCCGGTGTCACAGCATCGCCCCATGGAGGGGCCGTTCAGCAATGGAACGATCAATCAGGCACTGGGAACCATGCTATCCAGAGTAGTGCCGGGAACAGACCCCTCTTTAATGCATCCGATGCAGGCATAAATAACACCCCCTCGGTGGAGTTCAGCATTCCCAGGGCAACCTACATGGATATCCATTCCCTCACATTGGATCCATCCGCAAGCAGCTTTACGATCATAAGCGTTTTGAACTGTAACTGTAGCGGAACGGAAAACAAAGTTATCCTCCACCAAACCGATGGAACCGGCAGCAACGGGCGTTCCCAATTGTTTTTCCGTGAAAGTGATGACCGGTTTGCTTCGTCTTTGGGCAATACCACCTCTCCATCGAACACACCCTATACCAAGGGGAATTGGACGGTTTACTCAACAGGGTTTAGTTTTGACGGTGTTAACAGTACGGCTATCTCCTACCACAATACCGGCATGGCGGATGGCGGAGCTACAGTCATCCCGGGGTCCAGTGACGGCAGTTGGAGATTAGGGGCACATAAGTCTATAATCCAAGGAGACTTTTTTGACGGTCCTATGGCAGAAATAATCGCTTTTAGCCAAGACTTAAGTGATGTTCGGCGTATTCTTATTGAAAACTATTTGTCTGCAAAATACAATATCGCACTCGGTGCAAACGATATCTACACGATGGATAATTCCGGGTATGATTTCGAGGTAACAGGGATAGGACAAGACGGCAACGGGCTGAGCCATCGTGACGCCATAGGAACAGGGGCTGTACGTATATGGAACCCTAATGATCTTGATAACAACGAATACCTACTGTGGGGACATGATAATGGTGCCATGGGAAGCACTACCTCGGGCGTTGATGGCGTCGTGATCGAAGAGCGTTTGCAAAGGACCTGGGCCATAAGTGAAGCAGGTGATGTGGGCACGGTGTCTATCTCTTTCGATCTTGGTGCATTGGCTAATCCACTGGGATCAAACCTCAGGCTGCTGGTTGATCGCAACGGGAACGGCTTTGCCGATAATGACGTCAGCCCTATCACCGGTTCAGCCATAGGTGACCTGGTCGTGTTCCCACTAATGAATTTTCAAAACGGGGACCGGTTTACGCTGGGCAATACGGACGTGTCTGTTCCTTTACCGATTCAATTGATCCAATTCAATGCCCAAATAGAAAATGAAACGGTGGTGCTTACCTGGAGCACCAGCAGCGAGATCAATAATGATCATTTTACCCTCGAGAGGTCCATTGATTTACAAAACTGGCAAACGGTCACCGCGATGGACGGCGCTGGTAACAGTGAGTCTATTCTATATTATCAGACTGTTGACCTCTCTCCTTTCACCGGGATTTCTTACTACCGACTTAAACAAACGGATTACGATGGGGCTTATGAATATTTTGGCCCCGAGCGGGTTACGCTAGAAAGACCGTTTTCTCTCCGCCTCTATCCGAACCCATCTCGTGATCGTTTTGTTATCTCCACGGGGTTTGAACTTCACCTAGGGCAAGTAAGGGTGTATAATGCTTTTGGCGTTGAGATGCCCCTTCTTTTATCGAAAGAAAACGGTAATACCATTTTAGATGCTTCTCAATATGCCCCGGGGCCCTATATTGTCAAAATAAGTGTGGGACAGGGCACTATAAGCCGTCGCATCCTAAAAATACCCTGATGTGGACCGGTAGCGGGAACCTATCCGGGTGCAGGTGTTTCGTAAAAATGATCATGGCCTTTTCAATTAAGAAAGTAAGCCTCCTGCCTCTTAAAGTGAGAGACAGGTGCTTACATTAGGATAAAACCTTAAGAAACAGTGGCTTCCTTAACCGGTATGGTTTTACCAGTGAGTTGGCTCATGGTGTTAAACAATTCTTCTACGGCATTTCCTGCCCGCTCCTGTTGGCGCCAGGCGATGTGCCCATCGGGCCTTACCAGCAGGCAGCCGCCCTCTTGTATGCCCCGTACGTGCATCCAGTCTCCGAATATGTCCTCATAATCTTGCCCCGGACCTAAGACAAAGACTTCCATCTTAATATCGGATTGTTCTTTGAAATGCGATACCGCATGGACCCAATCATGCCCCCCGATACCTGTTATCAAAGTGAACCTTCCTTTCCCCACCAGGTCCAGGGTAGATATTACCTTTTTTGTATCGCCTATTTTACGCAGCCAAACATGCGGCAACTTGGCCCCGGGATACGTAGTGGCCTCGTAGTAAAGCTCTTCGTCACGGCTATAACCCGGGCCAGGCGTTCCGTCCGGGATGACAGCCCTAGAAGTATATCGCTGGTTCATTTCTATGCCGTGGGCATTGTAAACATAATTCGTAAAATCGATAGCCGCATTGAGGGCTTCCCGTTTTTTACTCCCTTCCGGGGAATCGTCTTTACGTCCATCGATACGCTGTTTCATCACCTCCGGGTCGTGGGTGTCGAAAAGGCCTAGTGCGCCGAAAATGCCCCCGAAATCCGAGATACTTTTGTTAGCGCGATAGCAGGTTTGCTTAGCCACAGAAAGACGCTCTTCGTCAAAAGATTCCAGCAAAGAAGGAGCAGCCTGTCCCTTTAATACCATGGCCATTTTCCAGGCTAAATTATACGAATCCTGGATGGATACATTGGACCCCAAACCGTTCGTAGGCGGGTGACGGTGAATGGCATCTCCTACGCAAAATGTACGCCCTTTATGCAGCTCTGTAGCATACATGTCATTGACGGTCCAGAAGGAATAAGCTTCTACATTGATATCCAGCGAGTCATCCCCAATAAGGTTATGCAGGATGCTGATCACATGCTCGTCCGTCATCTCCGGTTTGCCTTGGTTGATATCATACCCCCATACCACCAACCATTTATTCCAACGCTCGACCAGCCGGATCACCCCCATGCCTACTCCACCAATGTCTGAACCGGGTTGCAGGATCCAGTAAAGCACGCTAGGACGGTATTCGACGTATTTAGTGAGATCCGCTTCAAAAAGGATATTCATGGAACCGGACACTCCCATTTTCCCTTCCATTTTTAGCCCCAGGTCTTCAGCCACTTTCGAATTCCCGCCGTCTGCACCGATTAGGTATTTGCACTTGATCTTATATGACTCCCCTGTTAACCGGTCTTTTACCGTGGCAATCACATGATCCTCGTTTTGCTCCAAGCTTAAGTATTCCGTATTAAAACGTACTTTACTTCCTCTTTTCGTGGCATGTCCCAGTAAAAGAGGTTCCATTTTGGGTTGTTGCAGGTCACAATAGCCACAGGGGCTCGCCAGCTCGTATTCCGCTTTTCTTGTGGGGTGGTTACCCCATGCGTGGATCCGCCCGAATTCTTCCCCGGCTAAACTGGTACAAAATACGTTGTTGGCCATAAACTCTTGGGGCACCGAATGCAACTTTGACTCCTCTTCTATTCCCATGTCGCGCAACACTTCCAACGTACGTTGGTTGGTGATATGCGCCCGGGGTAGTTTGGCCGTCCAGCCGTATTTATTGATGACCATATTATCGATACCGTATGTAGAGAGCGTAAGCGCCGCCGCTCCACCGGCAGGTCCACACCCTACGATCAAAACATCTGTTTCTAACATTTTTAAATTCTTATTTATATTTTATTGAGTGATCCTATAATTCCAACCGGGCACTAATTGACTTCCGCCAATGGCTTCATAACAAAGCCATTTTCGGCTTCTTCCAGTTGGCATAGACCTGGGAAAGTAATATGTGTTCCCAGCACGATCGCATGCTTTTCAATGGCCCGCTTCGCTAGCAGTGGTATGATTGCTTTTACGAGGCCCTGGTAGGTGTCAAACCTGCAGGCCAGGTGGGGCTTTGTAAGCTGTAAAGACAGCCGGAAGGTGTCCACTACATGCAACAAGGTATGATCCCCAGATCGCACCTCCAGGGCATGATGATCGCTGCGATGCCCCCCGGATTCGATAAACGTAAAGTCGTTTAGGAACGCTTCTCCTTCCTTTACACGGCTTAACCTTGCTGATATACTGGGCAGGACTTCTTGGGCAAATTTACGCCGTTGTGCCTCCATACCCTTCACTTGTTCAATGGGTGCCTTCCCTTGGAACAGCCGGGCGAGCTCATCGATCATCATATCTTCGTTGGTCGTCCACATCGTGTAGGCCTTTTCGGGGAAATAAACGGTTGCCTTATCGAAGATATCGAGGTAACCTACATGATCCATGTCGGCATGGGTCAGGACCAGGCTGTCAATGTCCCGGGGTGTTATACCGAGCTGCTCCAGGCCTTGCAGGAGATTCCCATCCGGAAGCCCGGCGTCCACCAATATATTGTTTGTGCCAAGCTGCAGCAATAAGACATTTCCACAACGCCGGATGCCAGGGTCCTCCCCGGTTTCCCGGAGCTTTGCTTCCAGCTCATCCTTCGGGACGTTTGAAAATAGCTCCCACACCGTCCAAGGCTGATCAAAATCCTGGATGACACTGCATTTATAATCGCCCAGTTCGAACGAATGTACATTTATTGTATTCTCCATGTTTATGAAGCATTTGAAATTGTATTGAAGATTTATTCATGGCAATGTAGATTCCCCGTTCAAGAAATAGCTGCCTTTACAGGCGCCCGGTTCATCACCACGTTCACATCAATGGCCTGGAATTCACCTTCTTGTTTGATCTCGTACACTACGTCAGGCCTGACACCGTCTACCACATCGTCATCTACAAAAGCGTGGTCCGCAAAATAGGCCTGGGTAATATGCGGACGGAATCCTTCTTTTTCACATAAAAAATGGATGTGGGCCGGGCGCCACTCACTTCGCTCCATGGCTTTGAGTATTTCCCCGGTAGGTCCTTTGGTGGGAATCGGGTATTCCTTCGGTTTTGTTGTTTTCAAGGCTATATTCCCTTGAGAATCCGTCAATACTTTCCCACGGAAATATTCTATAGGAAAGTCATCAAAATACCCGCTGTAATTTCCCTCAGGGTTAGCATGCCATACGTTCACTCGAACACCTTCAATAGGCGCACCGTTAGGGTCTTCAAAATGAGCCCGGATCATAAAGGGTTCGCCCTCGCCGGGCACCGTTTTCAGCGAATCCGTAACTTCCGGTGCCCCTTCTAAAAAGTAAGGCCCTTTCAAAATAGGCCTGGAGCCTTCTAGGTGAGTCTTGGCCTGGTCATGGACGGCTTGTTCGAAAAACATGTCGCACACTAAATTGATTTCGTAAGGAGCCGTTCCGTTGTATTTATTCAATACACCTAGCGCGCTGCGGTACTCTTCGTAGGACACGTCTTTCTCCCTGATCACGTTTTTGATGGCTTCCACCAGTGCAGAGATGACTTCGTCTGCCCGGTTTTTCGGGGTTCTTTTCGTTACGTCGTTTTCCATGTTTCGAAAGATTTAAAGGTTAATTATTGGATTTGTTCTTGTAATATTTCAGCTTGTCTTCGTCGATCTCCACACCCAGGCCATGTCCGCCGGGCACTTTCACATGATGTGCCTGGTAGCCTATTTTCCGGACCACTATTTCATCTGCCAATAATCCAGGCCCCACCCACTCGGCTCCATACGCCAAGCCCGGCAAGGAAGCTCCAAAATGGATATTGGCAGCAGCGCCGATCGACGATTCTAAAAAGCTCCCCCCGTAACATTTCAAATGCCATAGCCGGGCGATCTCTGCCATCCGCTGGCATTGGACAATGCCGCCGGTCTTCATAAGCTTTAAAGACAATACGACATTGGCTCCCACCTGTGTTATATTTTTGACATCGGGCAGGGTACAACTGCTTTCATCTAAAATTATGGGAGCATTAATACGGGAAGCTACCCGGGCGAGCCCTAACAAGTTATCTCGCTCCAAGGGTTGTTCAACGAGGTTTACCCCGGCATCTATCAATCCCGGTAAGTAGCGTATAGCGGTAGACTCATCCCAGCTCGCATTGAGGTCAATGAGTAGATCAGCTTTACCTCCAAGTTCTTTACAAAGTTGTTTTACTCGCTTTACGTCATCTGCAGGGTCTAAAAAGCCCATTTTGATCTTAAACCTGCGGCAGAATCCATCTCCTAATTTTGTGAGAGCTTCTTCTATTTCCTCTTGCACGTTACTACTCCCCAATGCCCAGGTGATGGGTATTTGCTCATGGTATAATCCACCTAACAATTCGTAAAGCGGTACTTGGAGCGCCTTCGCTTTAAGGTCGAAAAGGGCCATTTCTACTCCTGCTTTTGCAGGATTGTTATTGTAGGCCACCCGGTCCAATTGTTCCATGAGGTAATGGATACGGAAAGGATCTTTCCCGATGAGCCGGGGAATGAAATAGTGTTCAATGATGTAGCGAGCGCCAAGAATGGTATCACCGGTCCACCATGGTCCGCCAGGAAGGGTCACCTCCCCTATCCCTTCCAAGCCTTCCTGGGTAAGTATGCGTATCAATAGCAAGGTCCGGCTTTTCATGCGAGCTCCCGAAAGCTCGTGAATACGCTTTACGGGCAGTTCAAAGACTACGGTCTCTATCTTTTCAATGACATTTTCACTCATCAATTTTCTTTTAATTAAGAATATAAATCCCCAATCCTTAACAAACGCGATATGGGATTGTCATTTTTTCTTAAAATGAAGAATAATTATAATGAGAATAACAGTTTTACCGGCTAAACCTGTTAAATTAATCTAAACGTTATGATGAACGGTTAGAATCTGTTAGGAATCTTGCTTATTTTTCTCGCATTACAGAAATTAGTAGTATGATGGATCATTTAAGTCTTTTAAAAGAGATCAGCCTGGAACAATCGCCAGACTCTATTTTTTGGATCGATCAATCCGGGAAGATACGGTATGCCAATCAAACGGCATCTAAAAGACTGGGATACCCGGTCAAAACGCTGTTGAATATGCACATATTCGATATTGATCCGAATATGCTCGAGTCATTATGGAATAGTCACTGGCAATACATTAAAAAGCAAGGTGCTTCTACCTTCGAATCTGTGCATCAAGATGCTGATGGGAAAATCTTCCCGGTAGAAGTAAGGGTCAAGTATGTCGCAGCCAATGGAGAGAACTTCAATTTTGCTACGGCCAGCGACATTACAGATCGTGTTGAAAGAGAAAAGAAGCTGCGCAACGCACTAGATGAAGTCACTGTCTTGAGGAAAAAGACCGAAGCGGAAAATGAATATTTAAAAGCAACGTCAGAAAAGCCTTCTATTTTCCAGGATAGCCTGGTCTGTGAACGCTACTACTCCGATACACTGCCTGAAATGGACTTGGTAGCTACGCTGGATGTACCTGTGCACATTATGGGCGAAACGGGAACGGCTAAGCTAGCCATTGGAAAATACATCCATTTATTCAGCCCACGCAAAGACCAACCCTTTATTGTTTTGGATTGTCTTACCACACCGGCGGAAATTATCGAATATATGCTTTTCGATCCACCCAGGGGGAAAAAGTATTGGGATGATCCCAGGCTGGCAGGATTGTTACAAATGGCAAATGCCGGTACCATCCTGATCCATCGCATTGATAAAATGCCCCCGGCCACACAACGTAAGCTGTTGGACTATCTCGAAAAAAACGAACGCCCGGGCAGCACACTGCATAAAGTAGATGTCAGGATCATCACGAGCTCTAGTGTGGACCTGCAGGAAATGACGATCGCCGGGGACTTTGACAAACAGCTCTATGAAAAGATCAGTGTGTTCAAGTTAAATACTATTCCGTTGAGGGATCGTAAAGAGGACATCCCGATATTGGCAGATTACTTTTTGAAAATTTATGCCATAAAATACGGAAAGCAATTTTCTGATATTTCAGGAGAATCCTTAAAACTGCTTATGGCATACGATTACAAGGGGAACTTACTGGAACTGGAAAACATAATAGAGCGCGGTGTACTTACCGAGGAAGGCTCGATATTAAGGCCTGGCGCTTGGCTACCCCGGGCGGTAGCCTCCCACGAAGGGCGCCTGCTTACTTTCGAAGAAGCTCAAAGGATCGCGATCATTAACGCTGTGAAAGTTTCCAAAGGCCGGATCAGCGGTCCTAACGGGGCCGCCAGGCTTTTAAACTTGAATGATAAGACGCTGTTCAGCAAATTGGAACGCTTGAACATTAGAACGGAAGAGATTAATTAGTGTAGAGTCCCTAGTTTTACTTTTTCATATCCAATTATTGGATAGACAGGGATTTAGCGAAAAATGAGACCGTTGGATATCCTTATCAAAAACGAAAAAAACCTTCTTTATCGTCATTCCGGCCGGCCTTACAGGGTGAGCGATGCGCGAGAGCAGGAATCTGCTGTGTCGTTGAATGTGAACCTTTTTTTTAAGTGTACTGGGTTTTCGTTTCACGACTTCGCAGATTCC
>JANQLQ010000053.1 GCA_028280565.1 Fulvivirga sp. | reverse complement strand
GGAATCTGCGAAGTCGTGAAACGAAAACCCAGTACACTTAAAAAAAAGGTTCACATTCAACGACACAGCAGATTCCTGCTCTCGCGCATCGCTCACCCTTCAAGGCCGGCAGGAATGACGATAAAGAAGGTTTTTTTCGTTTTTGATAAGGATATCCAACGGGCTCTCTTATCGTTAAATCCCTGTCTATCAAATAATTGAATGTAACAAAGTAGAGCTAGTATTAAGTTCAGGGTAATTGGACGGATCGCTGTTTTTCTAGTCTCGTTCTTAAAACGTCTTTGAAAATTAGCTTTGATAGTAGGGCGTTTAATTTTGGCGAGTTGAGCTATATTTTTAAGATGTTTTGGGTAATGGAAACCTCTCAATGAGCAGTATACGCGGGATTTTACGGTTCTAAGTCCAGTTTTCATTTTCTTTTGCTCGCCCATGCCATAGGCATCCCTTCGGGGAAAGAAAACGAAACAAAAGAAAAGGGCGCCAGCGACCAAGCCCATTTCCCCACGAAACGTGCTATCCAGCCCCTATAGGCTGTTTACCCACAAGCTTCAAATGTGCCGCGCTGTTCCTGGAGGTCTTCCCTCTATACGTCACTTGAATTTTCAATGATAACCTTCTTAAAGTCAGCAATTGGCAATGGGCAACCCCTATTTTTTTGCCTACTGCCCTTTGCCAACTGCCGACGGATCGAGAACCTTCCAATACCTCAAACCTACTAATGTACCCGGTTTCCTTTCGGCGATTTCACCAATTCCTGCCCCACTTATGGACTCACCTTTAAAAAAATCAACTCCGACAAAACGGGTATTACACATTAAGCCTGGGCAAAGTGTTCCATCACATAGATGACAAGTTAGGAAGCTGGAGCGAACCTCCTTGGCACCCGGTCATGGATCATTCTAAGGAGTTTAGCTGGCGGAATTATCAACTCCCGGCTAACCAAGCCATGGACCAAGCCAAAGGAAAGCGAGGCCCGGCATTTGAAAGGGCGGAGGTGAGTGATACTGCCTATTATGATGGTAAAATGGCTCGCAGGGCCATTAAAAAACTTAGGGACATGTCCGGTAGGCAAGAACCTTTCTTCATGGCTTTGGGCTTTGTGAAACCTCACCTGCCTTTTAATGCCCCGGCAAAGTATTGGGATCTTTATTCAAAAGATAACATCAAGCTGCCGACTTATATGCAATACCCTGAAGCCGCTCCGCGCGAGGCTCATTACAATTATCACGAACTGCGTAGCTATAGCAATATTCCCAACACCGGGAGCTTGCCAAGTGCGTTGGCGCTCCAGCTTATCCATGGCTATTATGCCTGCGTAAGCTATGTAGATGCTATGGTCGGGCTTGTACTGGACGAGGTGAAGCGTTTAAAGCTAGAAGACGATACGATCATCCTATTATGGGGTGATCATGGCTGGAGTTTGGGAGAGCATGGGCTCTGGTGTAAGCACTCTACATTTGACGTGGCGATGCGAACACCCATTTTGATCAAGGTGCCCGGCAGGAGGGGAGGTCAGCGAGTGCATGCGCTCACAGAATTCGTTGATATCTACCCGACACTCTGCGAACTGGCAGGTTTGCCTTTGCCGGGTCATTTGCAAGGAGATAGTTTCGTGCCCTTACTTGATGAACCCTCCGCCAAAGGAAAGCCAGCGATTTTCTGTAGGTGGAAAAGATCCGATGCCATAAAAACGGATCGATATCTATATACCCGGTGGTTCGACGATGACCATAAGCCCGGTGCCCATATGTTGTATGATCATTACAATGACCCAGGCGAAACGGTCAACCTTGCAGATCAGCCGGCACATAAAGAACGGGTAAAAAAACTTACGGAAGCGCTGCTCCAACAGCGAAAAGCGAATTGAATGTGCCTTTATCACCAGTTAAAATACAAACCATGAGGACAAAACCGGCAGGCTTGCCAAAAACTTAAATGAAAATGTCAATAAAAACATATTGTGTTATCCTACTTATCCTGGCAACCTTGCAAAACACAGGCTGTACACCCCACCAGGATTCCAACGAAGTGACCCATACACTGGAAGGAGAGGAGATAGATACGTTGATTTTTTTTGCGGGGCAAAAATTAGAGAAGATGCTTGTCTGGCTTGAAAACAAACAAGAGCTTCCACGGTCCTATAGCCAAGGACAACTGGTCACAACAAACCGTTCAGACTGGACCGTGGGTTTTTTCCCGGGGATGCTTTGGTATATGTATGAATACTCAGGGGACGATAAATGGAAACGCCAGGCCGAAAAATGGACCGATTTGCTGGAGGTAAATAAGTCGCTCGATTGGAATACCCACGACCTGGGGTTTATGATGTTCAACAGCTATGGTAAGGCCTATCATATTACGGGACAACCCGGTTATAAGGCTACACTATTACAAACTGCAGATTCATTAGCAGCTCTTTTTAACCCCAAAGTAGGCACTACCCTGTCTTGGCCATGGAAGAAACACTGGAGCCACAATACGATCATTGACAACATGATGAACTTGGAATTGCTGATCTGGGCTGCCACCAATGGAGGGGATCCTATTTATGAAGATATGGCTCTTCAACATGCTTTAAAAACCAAGGAAAACCATGTTAGGAATGACTTTAGTTCTTTTCATGTCGTAGATTATGATAAAGAAACCGGTGCAGTTCGTGCCAGCGTAACGGCCCAAGGATTTGCCGATGAAAGTACTTGGAGCCGGGGGCAGGCATGGGGTATTTACGGTTTCACTATGATGTGCCGGGAAACAGGGAATCTTGGATGTTTAGAAGTGGCTGAAGGTATGGCTAATTTTTTCCTGGATCACCTCCCGGAAGATCTTGTGCCTTATTGGGATTTTAATGCTCCCGGCATCCCCAACGAGCCTAGGGATGCTTCTGCTGCCTGCATTGCTGCTTCGGCTTTGGTTGAACTAACTGGGCTCACCGGTAATGCTTATTACCTGCAAGCGGCCAATAACATACTATCCTCCTTAGCTCAAAACTACCTGTACCCGATCCGGGAAGAGAATCCATTCATGATCAAACACTGTACCGGCGCCAAGCCTGCAAATAGTGAAGTAGACGTTCCTTTGATCTATGCCGATTACTATTTCCTGGAAGCTCTGCTGCGGTTAAAACATCTTGAAGAGCCGAGGTTTGTCAGCTTAGGGATTAACAAAAGAAGCTGATCTATGAACGTGAAAAACAGAGTCTTGGGAAAAATTAAGCAGTTGGTGGATTTGGTTTTAAGTGCGTTGAATTCTATGGTGGCAGCTTGGGTACATGGACTGTCTTGCGGAGGGATCATTTTCATTGGTATAGCTAGTGCAATAGGACAAGAGAACGACCCGGGTACACGTCCACAAATAGGTGCCCAGGTCTACATCGAACCGGGCCAACAGGAAAAGGAGATCCAACGCTGGTTTGAAATTTTAGCGGATCACGGTATGACGATATGCCGTATCCGCATGGATGAGACTCATATGCGTATCCCTAGTGGGAAATGGGACTTTTCCCTGTATGATATTGCTTTCAAAGCGGCCGAACAGCACAATATTAAGATTTTTGCCACCCTATTTCCAGCCAATACCGGTGAAGGAGTAGGTGGCTTTAAGTTTCCCTCGTCAAGTGATCACCAGGCCGCGATACAAAACTATATAGAAAACATAGTGCAGCATTTCAAAGATCACCCGGCATTGTACGCTTGGGTCTTGCAGAACGAACCCGGCATTGGAGGGGGTATACCGCGGGGCGACCACACGGAAAAGGCGTGGCGGCAATGGATAGAAGAACACCCTATGCCCGCCAGGGAGGGATATATCCTGGAAGACTACAAACAGGAGCAATTCTTGCGCGATCATACCACGGCTTATTTGCAATGGATTGCCGGTGAAGTGCATAGGTACGATCCGGGCAGGCACCTCCATGTCAATAGCCATATGCTATTCGATAACCTGCCGGAGTACGACTTCATTGCCTGGCGTGGCTTCTTAACCTCTTTTGGGTCTTCCATGCATCCCTCGTGGCATTTTGGTTATTTTCAGCGCGATCAATATCCAATAGCGATAGCGGCCAATAATGATATAGTAAGGTCAGGGGCAGGTGACCACCCGTTTTGGGTCACCGAATTACAAGGCGGGAACAATAGCTACAGCGGCTATCATCCCATAACTCCCTCTAGGAGTGAGATCGGGCAGTGGCTCTGGTCTGGGATAGGCAGTGGGGCGCAAGGTATTATTTTCTGGACATTAAATCCTCGTGCCGCTGGTGTAGAAGCCGGGGAATGGTCATTGCTGGACTTTATAGATGAACCCACAGATAGGCTGAAGGAGGCGGGTAAAATAGCACAAGTCATCCGGCAGCCGTCATGGCCTTCGGCACATCCATTAGTTAGCGATGTACACATTTTGTATTCAGTAGATGCAATGCATCTCCAAAACCGTCGTGAGATCAGGTCAGGGCACATCCGTCATTACCACGAAGGCCGGATGAAAGGCGCTACGGTCAAGTCACCCTTGGCGTTTTACGAAACATTGCTGGAATACGGCATCAGCAGCCATTTTACCGATATGGATCATTTTGACTGGAAGCAAAAGGGCGAACAAGGCCATACCGTGATTTTAGCCAACCAAGTGGTGATCCCACGACACCACTGGCAGGGAATAATAGATTTTGTAGCGGCGGGTGGTAAACTATTGGTCACAGGATTAACAGCGCATTTCGATGAATTCGGACTGAATGTTATGAATTCTGATTTCCCTTTTAAAGCTGCTTTTGGCGGGAAGGTGAAAGAATTTAGGGTAAAGGAAGACCATTTTCCCTTAACGGTCTACAAAACACTTACTTTGCCTGCGCATTGGTTATCAGGTACCTTGGCTGTAGAGGGAGGCACCCCGATCGGGCAGGAAGCCGGCAATACCACAGCCATTCGCAATAAGTATGGCAAAGGGGAAGTGATTTGGATTCCCTCTTTAGTAGGGCTAGGCGCTTGGAGAGGAGATAACACGCCATTAGCAAGGCTCCTAAAAGCTGAAGTGATCAAAAAAGACAACGTCATTCATTTTGAAAAGCACCACCCCGGGGTGACCATGAAGGTAATGCAAACCGGGCAAGACTTTATTACAATAGTGACCAATAAAAATGAAACTATGGAACAAATTGAACTCAAGCTGGCCGGTAATTATACCCCCGCGCTTATCTACAGGCTTATGGATAGTACCATAAAGGGTAGAAAGCTGGAGATCGCGGCAGATGATTGTTTAGTAGTAAAATGGACAAAAAATTAATAAAGGCTTACGGGTTATTTAGACGTATGGTAAGACCCTGGTGACGTTTCACAGGTATTTACATGACATAAACCTTTTTTCCTTTATCAATTTTTTATTAAAATACATTTTAAAGATCCTACATGGAAAAATGCGTGTAAAAAAACTACACACTGATTGGCCAGAACCGTCGCCCCAAGCGGACGATTTCCGTGGTCGTATTGCAGAAAACGATCAAGGGTTATGGGATAAATTCAAAGAGGGGGACGAAGCCGCTTTTATTACGATCTACAAAGAGCACTTTTCATCGCTGTACCGCTATGCCTCGCAGTTCAGTTCGGATAAATCCTTTATCCAGGACTGTATACAGGATCTCTTCGTAGAGATCCGGGAAAAGCGGGGCCGGCTATCTTCTACCACATCCATAAAAGCCTACCTGTTCAAATCGCTGAAAAATTTAGTGCTGTATCGTATTAAGAGGTATAAAAAACTATTTGAGCCCTACCGTGCCAGTAATCACGGGTTCAGGTGCTCCTTGTCCGCGGAAGATCTGCATATCCAATGGCACCAGGAAAAAGAAACTTCGCAAAAGCTCAACCGGTGCATAGAACAGCTCAGTGAGCGTCAAAAAGAAGCCATATATTATTACTATTTTGAGAACTTCACCTATTCCCAGGTAAAAGATATTATGGGGATGTATCACGTCCGTTCCGCCAGGAACCTAATTTACAGGGCGTTGATCGCTTTGAGAAAACAACTTCAGACCGAAAAAAAATAAAAAAACACTTTTTATTGATGTCCTTTTACTGCCAAATTTCTTGATGTAATTGAGAGGCAGTAAATATGCAAGATGACAACGTTCAATTAGAGGACCTTCTTAGCCACCCGGGTTTCAAAAAGTGGGTATTGGAAGGAGACGCCAGCGCTGAAGAATACTGGCGTACGTGGATGGAGGTGCACCCCCAGCATCGTGACATGGTCTTACAGGCTCGAGCCCTCTTATTGAAGATGCAATTTTCCTACGAAGAGCCGAAAGACGAAGAAAAAGAAGCGTTACTGGCGAAGATCTTACAGCACGATCGTACTTCCTTGCGAGAAACCAAGCCCAGGCGTCAATGGTTAGGGACCTTTGTGCGTATAGCAGCCATATTTATCGTGGGAGCCGGGGTATGGGGAATTTACCAATGGAGAACTACCACCCCGGGAGAGGTTTCTTTAGTCACGCGGTCGAACCCTCCCGGTCAGCGGGCCCAGTTCAGGCTGCCGGACGGCTCCAAGGTATGGCTGAGCGTGGCCAGCCAGCTCACATTCCCAGCGAAGTTTTCCGGTGACGAACGGTGGGTGGAACTAGAGGGAGAAGCCTTTTTTGATGTGAGACATGATACGTTACGCCCGTTCAAGGTACGCTCTGCAACGCTGGAGACAACGGTCTTAGGTACTTCCTTCAACGTATCTTCTTATCCCGGGCAGTTATTGCATGCCGTGTCGCTGGTGAGTGGGAAAGTAGAGGTTAGTTATCCCGGCGCCACGGCTGCTACCCTGGTTGTATTAGCACCCCAGCAACAACTCGAGTGGGATGCGGAAAAGGAGACAGTGCAAGTCAGGTCTTTTGATCAAAACAAAGTACTGGCATGGCGGTCGGGTACGCTGGCCTTCGAAGATGCAGATTTCTTGAAAGTCGTATCGTTGCTGGAAAGATGGTATGGAGTGTCCATTAACTATTCTAAGGAGCCAAGTGTGCCATGGAATGTATACGGTAAGTTCGAAAACGAATCCTTAAAGCATGTACTGGATATACTGGCTTTGAGTAAAGATTTTGAGTACAGCATGGAAGATGACCAGGTGTTCATAGATATACCCTAAGCAGATTGTGGCTCGATGGTAAAAACTGGGCAATTCATCATTTCAATACAATACGAAGTAAAACCTAAAGAAAATTCAAAAACCAAAAAATAACCTAATGCGATCTTTTAATCCAAACGACCAAGCCTATGATGCAATCATCTACAAAAAAACTTTGTGTGACAGGGTGTCATATTCCTATCGTGTTGTTTATGACCCTGCTTTCACTAGAAGGGATACCTAAGGAGCTGAGCCAAAAACATGAGAGTATCCGTAAAGTGAAAGTCACGCTGGATTTCCATACGGGCTCTTTTTTTAAGATCACGGGATTTATCGAAGAAAAGACGGATTTTCTTTTCGTTTACGACCGGAAGGATGTGGTAGACCTCCCCATGATCCGTGTCCAGCGGGGAAAGCAGACTGTGGCCAATGTCTTACAGTCCATTGCCAAAGTCACCAAACTGCGATTCATTCAAAACAACCACCAGATCATTGTAAAAAAGCCTGCCGGCGATGTGAAAACTCCTCCCGTTTCCCATGCGTCTGGTGAAAGAAAAATTACGGGTACCGTACGTGATGAAAACAACGAACCTCTTCCCGGTGCTACCGTGCTCGTCAAGGGCACCACACAAGGTACAGTAACAAATATCGAGGGCCAATATGAATTGATGGTACCGGGTAATTCCGAAGAGCTGATCTTTTCCTATGTAGGTTACATCCAGCAAGCTATTGAGATCGCTGGACGATCTGTAGTGGATGTGCAGTTGTTCCCCGATATCTCAGAGCTTAGCGAGATCGTGGTGGTGGGCTATGGCACCCAACAAAAAAAGGACCTCACCGGGGCGATCGTTTCCATAGACAGTAAGGAGATAGAAGACCTGAACCTTCCCTCCATGGTGCATGCCCTGCAGGGTAAAGCGCCCGGGGTACAGGTAGTACAAGCCTCGAATGCGCCCGGGGGTGGTTTGAGCATACGCATTCGCGGGGGGAATTCCATTTTGAGTAACAATGAACCCCTTTACGTGATCGACGGTCTGCCGGTGACCAATGATAACGGTAGCCCGGGCAATGGAGGGCGTTCCCGGACGGTGGAGCCCAATGCCCTGGCTTCACTGAACCCGAACGATATTGAGTCCATCGAGGTCTTAAAAGATGCTTCGGCAACGGCCATTTACGGGGCACGTGGCGCCAATGGGGTCGTGATCATCACTACCAAACGCGGTAAAACCGGCCAAGACCAAGTAGATTTTAGTGCCACGTACGGTGTCCAGGAACTGATCAGTAAACTAGACCTGCTTAATGCCCGGGAATTTGCCCTCTATGCCAATGAGGCAGCACGTAATGGCGGGGAGCGTGAACCCTTCACTGACGAGGAAATGGCAGCCCTGGGGGAAGGTACAGACTGGCAGGATCTTATTTACCGTACCGGGGTGATCCAGGATTACCAACTTGCTGCCCGGGGAGGTAGCGAGGCGCTGCGCTACACGGTGTCAGGTAATTATTATCGTCATGATGGCATTATCCGGGCGTCGGATTTTGAAAGGTATGCGCTACGGCTGAATTTGGACAAAGAACTCGGCAAATTCAAAATAGGGAATAGCCTGCAAGTGAGCCGTGTCCATAGTGTGATCGCCCCCACAGATGGGAATAGCAACAGCCGGGCTGGCGTGGTGTTATCGTCCATCACCGCGCAACCTGTGCTCTCGCCCAGGGATGAAAATGGCGATTATGTTTATGAGACGTTACAAGGAGATCCGTTTGAAAACAATCCAGAAGCTATTATCAACGAAATAGATGACGACCTTGTGGCCGACCGTGTATTTGGTAATTTGTACGCTGAGTACAAACTGCTGGAAGGGCTTACCTTCCGCACCAGCTTGGGAGCGGACATCAAAAGCCAGGCCAGGGATACCTACTACACCCGCCAGAGCCCTCCCTCGTACGGGGGCGCTCGCAATGGACTGGCCTTTGTCAGCGAGCGACGCAGTTTGCTACTGGTAAATACAAATCAACTTACTTACCAGCGTCTTTTTAATAGCATACATCATTTGAACGTAACCGTTGTACAAGAAACCCAGTCCAACGAATCCCGCCGGGTCACCATTGAAGATTCCGAATTTCCCAGCGACGGAGCGGGTACAGATGCTATTGGTGGGGGATTGCGGGAAGGAGGCTCTGCGGTCGACCCCGATCGTACCCGGTGGCAGTTGGCTTCGTGGATGGGCCGGGTGTTTTATGGCTTTAGCGATCGTTATTTACTCACATTATCGGCACGCGCCGATGGCTCCTCCCGGTTTGGAGAGAATAACCGGTGGGGGTTTTTCCCGTCCGCAGCTTTTGCCTGGCGACTTTCCGAGGAGCGTTTTATGGCCGATTTGGCGACGATCAGCCACTTAAAACTAAGGGCTAGCTATGGGTTGAGTGGTAACCAAGAGATCGGGGTACTGCGGTCACGTACAGAATTGGTCGCGGCTGGGCCTTACTCCTTTGGCAATGTACTAGTACCTACCGTGCGTCTCAATAGGCTTGGCAACCCTGACCTGAAATGGGAGACTACTGCACAACTGAACCTAGGCGCTGACATCGGCCTGTGGAATGAACGGCTTGCCTTTACATTTGATTACTATCGCAAGGAGACCACGGACCTGTTGCTTGACATACGGCTACCACCTACCTCGGGATTTAGCACCTCCACCAAAAACATCGGTAGCGTAGAAAACAAAGGCATCGAAATAGGAATATCGACCACCCCTGTACAGTCTTCGAATTTCAGCTACCGCATCACCGCCAACATTGCGGCTAACCGAAGTAGAGTGCTCGATATTGGCGATGACGAAGACGGCAGGCTTATCCTGGAAGGGAGTCTGGACCAGGACGTTAGTTTCAATAACAACCAGGTCATAGTAGGAGAAGAACTTGGGGTGTTCTGGGGATACCGGACCGATGGTATCTTCCGAGACCAGCAAGAAGTAGATGCCTACCGCGAAGTGATCACCAACAGTAATTTCGAGATAGAAGAAGGACGAAGGCGGTACGTCGATATAGATGGAGACGGGGATGTGGACGGCGATGACCGTACGATCCTGGGGTCACCACAGCCGGATTTTATCTACGGGGTTTCCCATTATTTCACTTACAGAAATTGGGAGTTGAGTTTTTTCCTGCAGGGAGTCCAAGGGAATGAGATCCTTAATATCAATCGTAACCGCATCTATGGCGGCTCCTCTACCCAAAACATTATGCGAGAACGATGGGAAAACCGGTGGACTCCCGGTAACCGTGACGCAGAATACGAGCGCGTGGGTACGGATGTCGCCAACCTGAACGGCTCCTATGATGATACCCTTATCGAAGATGGCAGCTATTTCCGCTTGCGTAACCTTACGGTAGGATACAATATGCCGGTAGGAGAAAAGTCCTTCCGGCAAGTGCGCGTTTCCGCTAGCGTGGATAATTTATTCACCATTACAGGATACTCCGGGTACGATCCTGATGTGAATAGCCAAGGGCAGAGCAATGTTAACCAAGGAATAGATTCCGGGGCTTATCCCTTGGCACGTACCTATACGCTGGGAGTAAACTTAGGATTTTGAAGAAATGAAGCTATGAGACATTTAAAACGATACATTCTCCTGCTATCCTTGCCGCTTCTATACGTGGTTTCCTGTAAAGATTTCTTGGAAGAGGAGGCATTCACCTCGCTGGACCCCGATACGTTCTTTGACGATGCCGGCGCGGTTTCTGCTTTGAATAACTGCTACCTTAGCATGCTGAGTAAAGATTATTATCGTCGTAATTGGTTTTACATCAATGAATACGTCAGTGACGCGGTAACCACTCGCAGGCCGGGAAGCGATTTTCGTGGGCAATGGGATAATTACAGGGTCACCCCGACTACTTCAGGGGTTTCTTCCATTTACAATGCCGCTTTTATTGCTGTCAACAAATGCAATTTCGTGCTCCAAGAGCTACAGCAAGCCGACCGGGTATCAGCAGATATATCTCAACGCGTAAGGGGAGAAGCGCTCTTTTTGCGAGGGTTGAATTATTACAACCTAGTGAGCTTGTACGGAGGGGTGCCCATTGTAGAAACAGTGGCGCAAAGCTTGCCAGGTTACGAGGAGCGCCCCTTACAGTCCAGGAGGGAGGCCAGTGAGGTATATGCATTTATCATCGAAGATCTGCAAGCCGCTGAGTCCCTGTTGCCCCTGGGGTATACACAGACCAGTGACATAGGGCGCGCTACACGGGGAGCTGTACAGGCCTTATTGGCCAAAGTATATTTGCAGCGAGGGAGCACTCCTTCCCTTGGTACCGCTGAAGACTATGTACAGGCCCGGGATTGGGCCAGGAAAGTAATAGAGGGTGGCCAGTACGAGTTGATCGATTTTGAGGCGCTATGGGGGCTGGATGTTACCACCAAAACCTCCAATAACATTCTCAATGAGAGCAATGCTGAAATAATTTTCGACTTGCAACGCATGCCGATCGATGGTATGGGTCATGAACTGTCACCCTTGATCGCCCCTCGAAATTCCGGGGTTGGTCATGCCCAATGGACTAATTTTCATGCCGAGCTACCCTTTTTCCTCTCGTACGATACCGCGGATATAAGGCGCCAGGTAACGTTCATCCTGGAATACCCTAGCGTCGACGGGGGCGAGATCTTGCGTTTTGATCCCAACGACCCACTAAACGATAACTATGATGACCGGCTGGACGGGCCGGCATTTGCCAAGTACATCGATCCTGGCTCCAAAACGAATGAAGATTCCGAAAACAATATTATCGTACTGCGATACGCGGACTTGCTGCTCTGCTATGCGGAAGCCTTGAACGAAACTGATGGCCCTGGTGCTGCACTAGTCCCGCTCAACGAAGTGGTACGGAGGGCTTTCCGCGCTACCGATGACCGGTATGATTATAAGAGTGCAGATTTTAACGGGGACAAAGAAGAGTTCAGGAGAATACTGTATGAAGAGCGCAGAAAAGAGTTGGTCATGGAGGGGCATGGCTGGCAAGACGGCCAACGCTTCTTTTCCATTTTCAAGGAAAAAGTAGAGGCCAATTCCCGGTCGGATGTACCGGGCAATGGGAAACCGGATAATGAAATTACGCTGGAGGAACCAAAGAACAGGCTATTGCCTATACCTCAAAGTGTAATTGATAATGACCCGGCCATTACCCAAGAAGATCAAAATCCCGGATGGTAGAAATTATATCGTAACCTAATGAATTATATGTAAAAATCACTAGCCACGCGGATAAGCCCGTGGTGATATTGTCAAACATCTAAACACCTAAATAGCTATGAAAATTTTTAAAAAGCCTTGGGCTTTCATGGGAATCCTATGTCTTTGCCTAAACGATTTAAAGGCGCAGGAAACTGTTTATGCCAACATCTATGATGAAGTAGATATCATTAGCAAGATGGAACTGGCCATTTCGCACACCAAGCCAGGCCTGACCGATCGTGTTTCTTCTTGGGATTCGCTGGCGTATGAGCGAGCTAAGACGATGGTAGCGGAAACCAGTGTTTATCAAAACACTCATATCATGGGATGGGGTACCTCTAATCCTAACCCACTCCCAGGTGAGTACAACTGGAACAGCCTTGACAAACGGATGGAATTGACACTTTCCACGGGAGGCATCCCTGTATTAACGTTGTGTGCCGCCCCGGATTGGATGAAGGTACCGGATTTTCCTTTCGATAACCCGGACGATTACATCTGCCCCGACTCTAACCGGACTTATCCTAGCTACACGAACTGGAAACTCATAGAACGGGACCCCCTGCCTGAATTTTATGACGATTATGCCCATTTAGCTGCTACTGTAGCCCGCAGGTATCCTTTTGTGGAATACTTCCAAGTATGGAATGAGCTCAAAGGGTTCTGGAGTGAAAGTTTAAATAACTGGGATTACGTGGCCTATACTAATTTATACAATATCATCTATGATTCGTTGAAGGCCGTAAATCCCAATATCAAAATAGGAGGGCCCTACATCGTGATCCAAGGTACAGGGTCCGATGCATTCGGGTATTCCGGGCGCGACACCTATGTGCCGATTGGCGGGCGAGATCGAACCGTGTTAGAATACTGGCTGGAAAACAAGCGCGGCGCAGATTTTCTATGCGTAGACCGGGGCAATGTAGATACCCATGACCCTAATAAGGACAAGTATACTTGGGAAGAACGCATATCACTACTACCGCTTTTTCAAAAGATACAGCACGAGCTGCAGGAAATGACGGATTTGCCCATATGGTGGTCAGAATATTACGGTCCCGGTACCTATGGGCAGCAAGATGTGGCCGCCGCGTACGCCGGTAAGTACCACTACATGATCAAAGGTGGCGCTTCAGCCGCGCTTTTATGGAACCCTATGCAGGGAGAGAGAGCAGCGAAACATTATTTGTTTTCCACACCTCTCCCCGGGGGAGCGCAGCCTACGCCACATTATTTCGTTTTCAAAGACATCCACGACCATTTTAGCAAGGGAACTCCGATCATGACCACGTTTACGTCGGATGATGAAGTATTGGTGCTAGCTTCTCCTGGAAAGGCTATGCTTATCAATATGAAAAAAGAACCCGTCACGTTAGTGGTCAACGATGATCCTTACACGCTCGATCCCGTAGAGGTGAAGTTGGTGGAGGCACCTGTGTCCTTACCGGCACCGTTCTGGAGGAGTACACCTGTGGCCCCACAAGATAGCTCATTTCGTTTTGTGTTGGAGGTCACTCCTTTAGCCAATCAAATTGGAGCTATTGTAGGGCTGTCACCCGTTGGAAACCAATCTCCTACGCTAGGTCCCGCGGTCCGGTTTGATGAAAATGGTGAAATACAGGTGAAAAATGGGGGTAACTGGTATGCTACCGGCGAAATGTATAGCCAAGGGGTATCCTATGGTTTTCGTATGGAAGTAGACCTGCTCTCCGATACATATGATGTTTACATGACCAAACCTTCTGGCGAAGTACCACTAGCCAACGGGATGAGTATCCCCGTTTCAGTGCAAGAGGTTTCATTCCTTAGCCAATTTACCGGTACTAAATTTTTAACGATCAACGAAGTAAACATCATTGAAAAAGAGCCCGGGCAGTTGCTGCCCATAGACGTAGTGGCCACCAGCCATGCCTCTTCCAATACTGCAGACAAAACCATAGACGGTGACATGAACACGCGCTGGTCCGTTTCAAGGATAGGGGAGTCTGTCGTTTACGACCTGGGGGAGACCACATGGCTGAGTGCTATGGAAATTGCGTTTTACCGGGGTACGGAGCGCCGAACATTTTTTGACTTGGCCGTATCTGCAGATAGTACACACTGGACCGTAGTTTACCCGGGTGGTGAGAGCAGCGGCCAGTCCGATGACTTTGAGCGATTCGAATTCCCAGCCATCCAAGGGCAGTACCTAAAGCTCATTGCCAAGGGAAATTCCGCTAACTCGACTTGGGCGAGTATCTACGAGGTGAAGATCTTCGAAAGTGAACTCACAGGTCAAGTTTCAGGCCTGGCTGTCCAGGCGGATTGTGACTATGATAGCCAAAATGATGTACAATGGATCCTGGTCAACCCGAATGCTCATTATCTAGAAGCATCTTGGTTTACGGTGCGCGGAGGTGACGAGGGTACCCTGTGGTTAGCCCCCGATACTACGTTGCTGGTTACGTCTAAGCCCTATACTTCCGAGATGCTGGTGGCACGTTGGCAAGACTTTGAAGGCGCTACTTCCGGTGTAATGGCTACCTACAATCCCGGCTTTTGTAACCTAAGCCAACTTCCACAGGCTAACCCGGCCAGGATCTTCCCTGTTCCTGCGCAGGATAAGATCTTCTTGGTCCTGCCTGCGGGAGGAGAGGCTTACCAAGTTAAGGTCTACGATGAACAAGGGACTGTCTCCTGGCAAGGGGAAGTCACCCAAAATAAGGGGAATATCACGAGCATTAATGTGCAAGGGTGGAAAGAAGGTACACATTATATGCAGATTACCGGCCCGGGGTTAGACCTAGTTAAACGAGTGATAAAACAATAGCCCTCTCTTATGACCTAATTTTCCGGCGGCGTTGGCCAGGCACAAATGGCACCTGGACGATAATTGACCAACCGTGAAATATATCTCCCTTTTGCCAAAGGAGTTCCTTGGCAAAGCGGGGAGGATGCGGAGTTAAACCTGTATTATGTACTAGGATTCTACTATAAGAACAAATTGCTTTAATCTCAAGCGCTTATGAACATTTTGATACTCACCATAATGATGACTATGCCTCAGTGTCAAAATAACCCTAAGCCCTTGATATTCTTGCACTTTGTCCTTTCGCAACCAATCCTAGTGCATAATACAGGTTAAAGCATACGTGACACTGGCCTCGCCGCCATTAAACCAAAGACATCCTTGTAGACGTCCACATGCCCCTCTTTACCTCTGCAAGAGTGCCTAAATCTTTAAAAAACGATGAAAAAAAGCTATCTTTTGCTGCTGGTTTTACTGGCGGCCGGGCATTTAATGGCCCAAGAAACGATCACCATGTCTGGTAAGGTCACCGATGACTTGGAAGAACCCTTACCTGGCGTGAATGTGCTGATCAAAGGTACTATCCAGGGTACCGTTACCGACATTAACGGGCAATATACCTTGGAAATGCCCCGAGATGCCGAGGCATTGGTATTCAGTTATGTGGGGTTTATCACGGAAGAAATTGCAATAGGCGGGCGGTCCGTTGTTGATGTTATTCTTACGCCCGATATATTAGCGCTTTCTGAGGTGGTGGTGGTCGGTTATGGCACCCAGCGCAAGTCAGATGTCACGGGCTCGGTGGTAAGGGTGACGACGGAGGCTACGAAAGACTTACCGAATTTTGACGTTCTGCAATCCATACAAGGGCGTATCCCGGGGGTGAATATCGCCGTAGCCGAGCGGCCCGGGCAGACTGACCTGGGCTTGAATATCAGGGGCAGCAATACTTTGAGTAGGAATGACAACGCCAATGATCCACTTATTGTAGTAGATGGGATCATCTACAATGGTAATATTTCCGACTTCAACCCCAATGACATTGCTTCTATCGATGTGCTGAAAGATGCCAGTGCAGCAGCCGTATATGGCGCCAGGGCGGCTAACGGTGTACTCCTGCTGACCACGCGCAAGGGTACTACCGATAAGCCTACCTTTAATTTCAACACCTACCAAGGTTTCCAGGAACCCGCCACGTTGGTAGATGTGCTGGACGGTGCCGGCTATGAACGTAAAATAGCCGATTACAATGCCATATTGCTGGCAGAAAACCCCGATGCTTCGTTGATCGAGCTTACAGAAGCCGAACGCCTGAACCGCGATAACGGCGTAGAAACGGACTGGATAGACTTAGTACTTCAAACGGGTAGGATCAGTAATTACCACCTGGATGTTTCAGGGCGCACGGATAAAGTCAATTATTACGTGGCGGGCACCTACCTGGCCCAGGAGGGGATCATTGAGAATGACAATTACGACCGGGTTACACTGAATATGAATTTGACCAACGAGATCACCGATTGGTATTCCGTAACCTTGAAAACAGCCTTTTCCGCCGAAGATCGTTCTGGGGAACAAGCCGGTGGAAATGATCCTAATGGCCAGGCCACACTGGACCGTGCGTTACGTCAAAGCCCTTATGGTAATGTGTTTGACGAGGAAGGCCCGGGAGGCTATGCCTTATTCCCCATGGGACTTCAAACCGCGGAAAACCCAATGGTAAGGACCTTGGTCGATGACATAGATAAGCGGAACAGCTTTTGGGGCTTGATATCGAGTAATTTGCAATTGCCTTTCCTACCCGGCTTCAAATGGACGTTAAATTATTCGAATAACCTTCGCACCCGCCGTGATAACAGGTTTACCAGCAATGACCTGTCACCGTCTGCACAAAATCTAAACGGGATTGCCAGCAAACGGCACAGGAGGTATTACGATTGGACCTTCGATAATATTTTGAATTATAAGCAGCTATGGAATGAAAAGCATTCTTTTGATTTTACCCTACTGATCAGCAGGGAATATCGTGAGTTTGAAGATACCCGGGCTAGGGCCACCACCTTTGTTTCACAAGCACTGGGCTACCATGACCTGGACCTGGGCGAGATACAGACGGTCGAGTCAAACTTTACCGACCAGAATAGCATAGCCCAAATGGCACGCCTGAATTACATTTTTGACGACCGCTATGCCTTTACCTTCACGGTGCGAAGGGATGGTTTTTCCGCCTTTGCCGCTAACAACAAATACGCTACCTTCCCTTCCGCCGCTTTCGCCTGGACCCCTACCAACGAAGCTTTTCTCGATGGCGTGGAATGGCTGGATTATCTTAAACTAAGGCTTTCTTACGGTGAGAATGGCAACCAAGCCATCAATCGCTATAGTTCATTGGCAAGGATCGGCACAAGCCAGTACTTATTTGGTAACGATGGCAATACCGTGGCCACGTTTAATGTCAATACCCAGGCGAATGATGAGCTTACCTGGGAGACTACCGTATCACGCAATATAGGCCTGGACTTCGAGGTATTGGATAGCCGCCTTACCGGTTCTATTGATGCCTATTTGTCTAACACGACCGACCTGCTGCAAGACCGCAGGCTGCCTCGTACCACGGGGTTTAGGAGTGTGCTTTCCAATATCGGAGAGGTACAAAACAAAGGAATAGAGATCGCTTTAAATAGTGATAACCTTAGGAATAAGCCTTTGAGCTGGCAGACCGGTATTGCTTTTGCCCTTAACCGTAACGAGATCATTTCGCTGGGGGGGCTGGATGCTGACGGGGACGGCGTGGAAGATGATGACATCCTTAACCGGTGGTTTATCGGTGAGCCGATCAACGTAGCTTTTGGTTTTGCTACGGACGGTATCTACCAGGTAGATGATGAAATACCCGATGGCAACCGCCCGGGCGATTTCAGGCTGGTGGACTACAACGGTGACGGGGAGATCACCCCGGAAGACCGGCATGTTTTGGGTACAACGGATCCCCGGTACCAAATAAGTGTGTCCAATACGTTGCGGTACAAGCAGTTTTCTTTATACATTATGATCAATTCACTACAAGGAGGACGTGACTATTACATTGGCGACAACTTCGAAACGCGTAGTGTGAATCGTCGGGATTTTGTCACGTATTCCGAGATTTTCAACTTCCAAGATGTACCTTATTGGACCCCGGATAATCCCACCAATGAGTAT
The DNA here is from genome assembly GCA_028280565.1 of Fulvivirga sp. Lineage (GTDB taxonomy): Bacteria > Bacteroidota > Bacteroidia > Cytophagales > Cyclobacteriaceae > Fulvivirga. Next base: position 3,911 of record JANQLQ010000053.1, on the reverse strand, counting down.
CCAAGGCTCGATTATAACCCTACCTTCAACCACCCGATCATCGAGGATCGCAGCTTCATTAGGATACAGGATATTAGCTTGGCCTACAATTTTAATGAGTCCCTGCTAGAAAGGATCAAGCTACGGGATATGAGGGCTTATGTATCCGTAAAGAACTTGCTCACCTTCACCGATTGGAGCGGTTACAACCCGGAGCGAAGCAGGACGATACAAGATTTCCCTTTTTTAAGGACCTATACGGTAGGATTAGATTTCTCTTTTTAGACAAAACCTCTTTTGTACTATGAAAAAGTTTATAAAATATATCGATCATTTTAAATCATGGGGGTTAATAGGCTTTTTAGTGTTGGCAAGCGCCTGTGATGACTCCTTTTTGGACGAGGAACCCCAGAACTTTTTAAGCCCTGACAATGCTTTTGAGACTGTAGAAGGCTTCGAGGCAGCCATTTATGACCTACATCGAAGATGCAGGGGCCTGCGAACATCCGAACTGATACAAGAGGGACTGGAGGAAGATAAGGCCATCACCACGATGTATGCCAGTGGTACGGACCTGGCGTGGTTTGTAGTACCCACCCAGAACTTCTTTACAGATTACTCCCGTATAAACTCTACGAACGCTTTTGTACGTAACTATTGGAGGCTATTGTACCGGATCGTGTCCAATGCGAATACGATCATTACCCGTGTTCAAGATGCACCTTTTGGAGAAGCTGATAAGCTATCGATCGAAGCGAGGGGGCGTTTTTTCCGTGCTTTTGCATATCGTTACCTAGTATATCTTTGGGGAGATGTTCCGCTGGTACAAGAGGAAATACGCGGTACTAAATTTGATTTTACACGTACGCCGGTGGCCGAAATACTGGCATTTATGCGTGATGACCTAACCTTTGCCAGCGAATACCTGGTGCAGGAGAATCCCGGGGACGGAAGGCTCTCCAAAGCGGCTGCGGACCATGTTTTGGCAGAAACATTGATCTCACTGGGAGATTATCCGGCCGCTATTGAGGCCGCCAGCCGCGTGATCAACGATGGCCAGTACGCCTTAATGCAGGCACGCTTTGGGAACCATACTAATTTGGACGGCGATGTATTTTGGGATCTCTTCAGGTTGGATAACCAAAACCGCAGCAGTGGCAATACAGAATCTATCTGGGTATGGCAATTGGACTTTGAAACCCCCGGTGGAAGTCCTAACCACCGTTTCACCCGGGCCTGGTCGCCGCGGTTTGAGCGACTGCAAGATTCGGAAGGTACGCAGGCCGTGATCCCGGTAGATACCATGGGGAGGGGAGTAGGCTTTGTGAAGCCTACACGGTACCTCGATTCGCTGATCTGGCTTTCGGATTTTGATAACGATATTCGCAATTCGGAATTTAATATGCAGCGTACTTTCATTAATAACAACCCTGCCTCCGCCGAATTTGGCCAGGCCATTGTGCCCCGGCAATCTGACCTGGACAGGAATCACTACGTGTACGTGAAAAAAGCGGCCTCCCCGGAAGGATACCCGCAAGGCTATGACAGGAATGGCCGCATGTATACGGACATCTATGCCATACGCTTAGCAGAAACATACTTGTTGCGAGCCGAGGCGCATATTCGGAACGGTGATGCCACGAGCGCTGCGGCAGACATAAACGTGGTCCGCAGCCGTGCGCAGGCTGGTGCCGTAGCCCCGGGTGAGGTGGACATCGATTACCTGCTCGATGAGCGCGCGCGTGAGCTGGTGGCCGAGGAGCCGAGGAGATTAACACTCACAAGGATGAATAAGCTGGTAGAACGTGTACGCCAATATAACCCTATTTCGGCCCCGTCGATACAGCCTTTCCATAACCTGTTCCCGATCCCCCAGGAAGATATCGATGCTAATTTGGAAAGTGACTTGGGACAAAATGAAGGATATGAATAGCAACCTATCACCACATCCTCCCGGGATTCGTGTAGCGTAGAGAATACCCAGAATCTGCTCACTCGTTATTCGTTTTCGTTTTCGGCTAGGCAGATTCCGGCTCTCGCAAAAATCTACCTCCTCGCCAACTGCCGAATGACGTTAGCATGAAGGTGTTTATGGTGGGTTGTGACCAGATAGTGTCACAACCACCTGTATTAATTAATTAATACAACAAATTGAAAGAAAGCCATTGAATCCCGGTTTAACCAATATTGGCTGATGATCGCAAAACCACCCTGCTTTTGAAATAATGATTCAAGTAATGATTAGAAAAAATACAATCCTGCTCTTCGTAATTATAATTCAGTTTACAGCCTGTACCAGCAAAAAACCGGGAGGCGTGACAGTAAACTTCCCCAAAGTAAACGATCCCATACAGGTTACAAGTGGTGATAAAGAACACTTCTTTGCCAGTTATTACGGCATCAATTCTTGGAGCCAGTCGCAAAGGTACATTACGGTGCTGGAAACGGACATCAAGTACCGGCTTCCCAATGAAAATGATGAGGCCACCTTGGGGCTTGTTGATTTGACGGATAATGGCTTTATCCCTGTCACCACGACTCGTGCATGGAACTTCCAACAAGGTTGTATGGCGCATTGGCTGGGGACTTCTCCTGATTCATTGATCATTTTTAATGATACCCGGGAAGGAAAATATGTAGCCGTGATCTTTAATGTAATGACAAAGCAAGAGGTAAGAGTGATCGACAGGCCCGTAAGTGCCGTGTCTTTAGATGGTAAATTTGCCATAAGCATTAACTTCTCCCGGTTGAGCATTACCAGGAAAGCCTACGGGTATGCTGGGCAAGGACAAGATCCACAAGCGGATGTTCAACTGCCTGAAAATGATGGCCTATTCCTGGTCGATTTGGCTTCGGGTGCATCTCAATTGATCGTGACCATTGCCCAGGTAAAGGATAGGATCCATGAATTTAAGGAAGAAGACCGGGTGTATTTTAACCATACGCTGATCAGCCGGGATGGTAGTAAGGTATTTTGGCTGGCGAGGACCTTGCCAAACTGGGGCACTACTGCGCTCACTGCCAATATCGACGGGACGAATATCCAACGATGTTTTCCCGATGGCTGGGGAGGATCGCACTTCGATTGGTTAAATGGCGACGAGTTAATGGTCACAGCTAAATACGGGGCTTCGCAATGGGCGCCTGTGCTGTTTACCGTAGGTGAACAAAACTACAAAAGGCTCGGGAACGGCATTCTCGATTATGACGGCCATGGCACCTTTTCGCCGGATGGCCAGTGGATGATCACCGATACCTATCCATCCTCTAACCGGGAGCAAAAGATCTACCTAATGGATATGGCCACAGAAGCGGTTTTGCCTATGGGTAGGTTTTTTCAGCCCGAAGAATATACGAAAGGATGGCGGTGTGATATTCATTGCCGGTGGAGCCCGAACGGGGATAGGGTGGGATTTAATTCTACCCACTCTGGGAGTAGGCAGGTGTACGTGATGAGGTTGGATAGGGACAGTTAAGGTGCGAGAGCTGGCCTAGCGCTAAGAAAATGACATCCCTCAGAATGTAACTAAAACGATACATTAGGGGGGCTCATTTATTGTTTTTACAACCCACTGTCAAGGAATTAAGCCCCAGGTTTAATGGTCAGTTTTGTACCAGGAAGTTTTTCGTCTTGATCACAGTGTGCGTTAGGTACCCGCGTTACAAATGCTGGCGTGAGTGCCCAGTGGTACCCAATGGGTCGGCGTTGCAAACGCGAACCAGTTTAAAAGAAGAAATCCCCTAGTGCCAGCGAACTGTAAAGGATGGGGGATCCACATCCTGTTCTAAATCTATCCAAAACCTATAACTAAGAACGTCATTCCTTGCCGCCTGTGTGTTGGGCTAGGCGTGACAAGGAATCTGTGAAGTCGTGAAACGAAAACCCAGGACACTTAAAAAATAGGTTCATGTTCCACGACACAGCAGATTCC
>JANQLQ010000155.1 GCA_028280565.1 Fulvivirga sp. | reverse complement strand
AACATGGAGGCCAAGATAAATTGGCAATTTACCACGGCAGACGCCCGGATAAAATTAAAATCACTTTACCCTAAAATTGAGGCTTGACACGACACTAGTCTTAGGACCGCCCTGCTTAACCTACAGACCAGGGGGAGGGTTGCCTTTTGCCAACTGCCGACTTTAAGACCGGGATTGGAAAAAATAGCTAACCGTCCAATGACACTTAACTTAACATTAGCTTCCTTATTTTCAAGTAGTTTTGGAACAAACGGGATTCGTATTTGATTACCGTGAACGGTTCTTGTATCCCCCCGAAGCCCCGGTAAAAATCTGCGATGCCGGGCTCATCGGAACCTTTAAAATCGAGTACAAGCTCTTTGCCGACATGCTTGCGGATTGCATGGTCGAGCAAGAAGGTATTCGCCTGTGCGGCTTTGCCGGCCGGGTTCGTAGCGCTGAAAACATAGATAAGCTTATGCTTATGCTTGATAAAAAAAGCGGCACTAAGGAGATGATGATCTTGGTCTTCTACATGCAGGATAAACCCAGTTTTGTTAGATATCGAATATTGTATGAGCTGGGTCATTCGCGAGTAGGTGAGGGGCGTTACTCCTCCAGTGATGTTGGGTGCAACATATTTTTGAAAAAGTTGGACCAGTTCTTTTTCCTGTTGGCTTTCCTTTATACGCAAGTTGCGCTGTATGGCCTGGTGTAACCTGGCCTTTCGATCTCGCCGGTACCCAGCATGGATCTGCTGGTACGAATTGGCCAGCGGCAGTACAAAATTAGAGGCATGAAGGGCTGTGAAGTTTTGCTGAATCACCTCTTCGGTATGATCCAGCGGGTAATGAAAAACGCTGAATTTATTTCTCACCCATGGATAGATCTCGTTTAAGTTCACGCCAGTGCCATCAGCCGTAAAAACTCCCAGCCTTTGCGCTAAGATCGGTTTGGGGTGAATGAAAAATGGACCTTTTTTACGAAACAGTAGGGGCATGATCCATTGATAACTCCCCTCTTTTTCGCAGACTAGGGCACTCCACCCGGGATGAATGATGTCCAAATACCAGGGAGTGGCGTAGACGTTTGAATTAGGGGAGCTGTCCAAGCAATCATCCCATTTCTTGAGGTCAATTTCCTTATGTGTACAGTATCTTAGCACATGCCTTGTTTTCTTAAGACTTGTTAGGTCTAGTTTGGCTTCCCGGTAGGATTGATCGGTACATTTCTACAATTTTAGGAGCTACCGCTGCCGGGGAGAACTTTTGTTCATACCTTGCCATAATCTTACGCCTATCGAATTTATGATGATTTTTCTTCATCCAAAGCATTTTATCAGCAATAAGCCTAGGGTCAAGGCTTTCTACAAATACGCCGGTATCTTCGTTTAAGATATCCAAGGGGCCGCCCACTGCATGGGCGATACTGGGTATGCCCGATGCCATAGCTTCAATGTAAACTACCCCAAACGATTCATTTGAGCTCACAAGGATATGGGCGTCTGCTTTGGCGTAGAAACCCGGGATACGCTCCCGGCTTTGGAAACCTTCGAAACGCACATATTGCGAGAGAGATAAAGCTTGGCTTAGTTTTTTTAACCGGGCTTTGTGAGGCCCATCACCGACGATGATAAAAGCGAAATTTTCATCTTCTGAAATGACCATTTTTATAGCCTGTAACATTTCTTCGAGCCCTTTCGCCAGGTGCAGACCGCATACCGTTACAAAAGTAAAAACCGGCTGGCTAGCTTTTGGGGAAGACTGGAACATTCCACGGTCTATAAAATTAGGGATCACCTCCACGGCATTGGAGATTCCAAAGGTTAAAATCCTTTTTTTTAAGGCCCTGCTGACCGCGATGACCCGGTCTGCCTGGTTTAAGGCCCGGGTCAGTCCTGGCTTGAGTACCCCCGGTTTTTGAAGGTGATATTTTTGAGGAAAGGGGGTCATATGTTCGGTAAGCACATAAGGTATGCTATGCCGGGCGCTTAGTTGGGCCGCGATATGGCCTGCAGGATAAGTTACATGGGCATGAATTACATCGGCCTTGCCGAATAGGCGTTCAAACTCCTGCAGATTATTCTCACAAGCTTTGATCTTGCCGGCAATGTTGCCCCTGTTGATCCGTGAGGTGTACGAGTAGGCAGGACTAAAAAACTCCACCAGGTTATCCTTTCGTTTTTTGCCTTTACGGTGGTGGCTCGCCATTAGTTTTTTTAGCGCACGCAAGGGCTGGTTAGCATGGAGGAGGTAGCGTTCGTCGTTTTGCCCCCAAAGACTGATACCGAAATTTATGCCCGGGTACAGTGTGGCCAGGGCAGATGTTTGCTCCAGTATGAAAACCCCATTTAAAGTGTTTTCATGAGAAGGGTACCAGGAGGGGATAATGAAAATATTCACAAGCTGATCCTAAAGTTGTTTATCATCGTAGTAAGGAAATAGTCTTATCTATGAGGTTATTCAATTCTTTGGAAGTTTTTAGAAAATAAGACATACCCGTAAACAAAAGTACGACCAGGGCGCTTTTCAGTAGGAGGTGAAGTATCGAGTCGGAAAAATTTAAGAACTGTGCTGCTATGTAATAAGTTAAAAGGCTGCATACTATCAATTTAATGTAACTGCCAGAAAACGGGCTCAATCGAAATTTTAACCATACGAATATATATTTACCGGTATTGTAGATCAACGCTGACAATAAGGTGGCTATGGCGGCCCCATTGATACCCATTTTAGGAATAAAGTAGGCATTGGTCAAAAAAGTGACCACGAGCAATAAGGTGCTGAAGTAAGCTTCCCATTTATAGTATTTGCTATTTACGATGATGGCTCCATTCATTCCAAATGCCATATCAACCAGTTTGGCCAGGCCCAAAAGATAGAAAACCCAGGTGCTCTCCCCGTAGCCTTTGGGTAAAAAGTCTGTCAGTATTTCATAGTTAACACAAATAAGGATGAATACAACGGATCCTAGTAAAAGCTGGTTCAATGCTCCTTTTTTATACAAGCTGCTCAGCTCCTTTAAATCGTTGTTTTGAAGGGCTTTGGTAGCCAATACCGTAGTTGCTCGCGATATGGATATTGTCGGCGCCGATAAGAATGTGCTTAGGCTGAACGCAATAGAGTATACGGCCACAGGGTTAAGGCCCAAGTAGTTCCCGATCATCAGCATATCAAGCCGGCTGACCACGATATGTGCTAATTTACTGCCTAAAGAGAAAAGACCGAACGAGCTGAATGCCCGGAAGTATCGTACGAGGTCAAAGCGTTTAAACGCAAAAATGTTGAGTTGGCCAAGGTAGTGCGTATACCCGATGTTCAATAGGGTAATAACGGTCTGTGAGCCTACATAAAGTGGAATGAAGAGGTCTAAATCGACCCAGTCCCAGTGGTAAGCCAAGATGGTCCCGAGGTGAAGAAGCCTGAGCAGGATGAAATTCAGAATGGCTGAGAACGAGTTCTTAAAAACCGTGGATAGGTAGATATCAAATAGATTAAAGAACGCAATGGAGAAAACAAACAGGTGAAGCCAATTGAAGTATTGTTGAAACAACTGTGACCCGGAGCTATACAGGTCAACTACCTCGCTTTTGAACAATAGTAAGACTAGCGAGGTGGTAAACGTGCCTACTGTAGCATAGGTGATCCCTACCGGCAAGATATTACTTACAGTATTTCCATCTTCGTAAGTACGGAATTTAATAATGATGTTGCCGGCCCCAAACTGGGCCATTTGCCCCAAGATCACGGCTAATGAAAATAAGATCCTAACCATGCCTAGCTCTTCGGAGGTAAGGATGGAAGGAAACAGTAAAACAGCATTGACCAGGCCGATCATAAACCCTGTATACTGGATCAAAAGGTGTTTTAAGCTGGTACTGGTGACGATGCCCAAGCTTCCTTGCTTTTCCCCGGTACTTGTATGGATCACTTTATTCAATAGCCGTACTTTTTCCTATTAGCAGATAGTAGCTTATATAGCCTATTTTTTTCTTCCTGCGTAAAGTAAGATTGCCAACGCCCTATGGATGTCGTGTTAATATCATTCCTGACCGCTTGGTGATGCTTATGCATTAAATCACCGGTTGCAGCGTGTTTCGGACTTTTAGCCATACCCTCGTAAAATTTAATTTTCAAGAAGCTGCATATTTTGTTGAGTTCGGTGGCAGGATCCTTCACCAGGTCTTCGTAACGGATTTCTATTATCCTGGAAGGAATCTTTTTTTTGTATAACGTACAATAATCAACAGTTGAATTCCACCGCATCGCCGCAGCTTCAATGGTATCGAGGAGCTTGTGATCAAGGAAAGAGGCGACCACATCATAGCCATCTCTAACGATGTGTATGTACTTCGGGGCATAAAAGATCCTGTCAAGATGGTCCAGGTAAAGGGTGTTCACAGTTGATTTATCGCCCCAATACGCAGTAGGTTTATTGTTTGCCCTTGCGTATCTCTCGTAGATCTCTTTTATTACCCTTCTTAGCGATTGGTCAGTGGATCTTAGTTCTAATAGCTTTTGCTTGCATTGCGCCAGGTCTAAGTTCCACGTGTAGAATTCTTTGTGGTTTTCAAATTCACCGAGGATTATGCTTAGGTAGTCCTTCCATGGCAACGTACCGTAGACCCGGTGTTTTTTGTAAATGGAAGGAATAGAATAAGACTCAGGAGGGATGATAAGGCCAGGATGTTGATTGAGTAGTTCTCTAAGCAGTGTAGAGCCGCACCTTCCAGAACCTATGATAAAAAAGGGTTGGCAATCGTCAGAATCTGTATTTAAAGGGATACTGCTCTTTAAAAGATGCCTTAACCGATGGTACAGTATGTATGCTGAGTTTACATTTAGCTCTCTTCTCATCCCGCTAAACAGCAATTTGGGTCTCAATAACTAATTCCAAAAGTAATCCTATTCCATATGCAATCTAATGATACTTGCGGAAGAAAATCTGATGGCTGCGGATTTAAAAAAACAGGGGCTGTAAGTTTGGCCAGGGTTTTCAAGAATTTATCATTGAAATGGGCTATTTTGATGGTAATAAATAGTTTAAACCTGGATTCGATTAAAATATACCAGGATCAAACACTAAAGCATAAAGGTTCACTAAGTGTGGTGCATAAAACTATCCTGGATATTTTCAAAGCCGGGAATGATTATCGAACTTAGGTTCACACATCTATGCCTTCAACGCCTCTTGTTTCGGTAATATGCCTGTGTTACAACCAGGCCCGTTTTGTAGAGGAGGCTATCCATTCTGTTCTGCAACAGACCTACCCAAACATTGAGTTGATCGTAGTCGATGATGCCAGTTCAGACGATAGCAGGCAAATGATCGAAAAAGTCCTAGCGCCTTATCCAAGGGCGAAGTTCATCGCTTTAGAGACGAATATCGGGAATTGCCGCGCCTTTAATAAAGGTTGGCGTGAGAGTGCCGGGGAATTTATCATTGACCTCGCAGCGGATGATGTATTGATGCCTAAGCGTGTTGAAAGAGGAGTGGAGGCGTTTGCACAGCATGACGTCTCTTATGGCGTATCATTTTCGAACGCAGAGCTGGTGGCAGGAAATGGGGCATTTCTCAAGTACCACTACAATGTAGACCCAAGCGGTTTGGCCAAGGTGCCGGTACCCCAAGGTGACGTATTCCTTCCGCTGATCCAACGGTATTTTATCTGTGCGCCCACCATGATGTACCGGCGTAGTGTATTAGACCGTTTGGGGGGATACGATGAGTCTTTAAGCTATGAAGATTTTGACTTTTGGGTACGTTCGTCAAGGCTTTTTAAGTACGTATACACGGATGAGGTCTTGGTGAAAAAAAGAATTGTCAAAGGCTCTAAGAGCCAGCTCCAGTTTAAAGTGGGGAGTAAGGATTTTTCGTCGACGTACAAGGTATGTGTGAAGGCGGCGGCATTGGTAGCAAGTGCCGTGGAAAAGCACGCTCTTAAAAAAAGAGTTTTTTACGAGCTAAGGCAGGCGTTGAGATTTTTTGATTTTAAAACGGCGCTGCGTTACTTGGCACTACTCAAAAACCTTTAAGCTACCTCCGGTTGTCGTGTGCTGCTAACATGCTCAAATAACTTTTGTACCTGCTCTCGGCGATCTCTCCTGCTGCCAGCGCGTTTTTTATGGCACAGTGGGGTTCATTGGTATGAAGACAATTATTGAACTTACATTCGTTTCTCAAAACCCTCATCTCTGGGAAGTAATCGGATAGCTCGTATGCCTCTATTTCGGCAAGCCCAAGCTCTTTTATCCCGGGGGTATCGATAAGAAATGTACCCGGGTTGAGTTGGAACATTTCGGCAAATGTAGTGGTATGTACCCCTTTTTCTGCAAAGTCGGACACCTCGGAGGTCTTTTGGTTTACACCCGGCATGACCAGGTTGACCAAGGTAGACTTGCCTACCCCCGAATGACCCGAGATCAACGTTTTTTTGTCTTGAAGCGCTTGCTCGAAACTCTCGACCCCGCCACCGGAAACGGCCGAAGTCTCTAGGCAGGGAATGCCGATGTTTTCATATATTTCGATCACCACCTGCTGCTGCTGGCGTTCTTCAGCATCCAGTAAGTCCTGCTTGTTGAAGACTAATACTTGGGGTATCCGGAAAGACTCTGCCGTGACCAAGAACCTATCTATAAATCCAAGGGAAGTCTTGGGATAGGTGAGTGTTACTACCAGCAGCGCCTGGTCAATATTTGCTGCCAACATATGGGCGTGTTCCGTTTTCTTTACTGACTGCCGGATGATGTAGTTATCCCGCGGGATGATCTCTTCAATGATGACCCGGCTCTCCTGCCCATCTTCTACGCTGATATTGACGCGATCCCCCACGGCTATGGGGTTGGTTGTTTTCACCCCTTTCAGTCTTAATTTTCCACGAACCCGGCCTATGTACTCTTGCCCGTCCATTCCCAATATACTATACCAAGAGCCTGTAGACTTTAAGATCAATCCCTCTTTCATAGTTGCAATTCCCTGGTAAACCGGATAACTTTCGCCGTGGCGCCTGTATTTTTTTTAACATAGCCAGCCGAGATATGACTTGCCGTAGGGTAGTTCTCATCTTTGTTTAAATTATCAAAAGCCTTTTGCAGCTCTTCATACGAGCCCACGGCGAACGCCGCGGATTGTGCCCGGAGCTCCACAGCCTCTTTAAATCTTGCATAACTCTTATTTCCAAAGAATATGGGAAGCCCGAAAGTGGCTGCCTCCAAGATGTTATGCAGGCCCTTGCCAAAAGCCCCGCCCACGTAAGCATAGTCTGCATATTGGTACAAACGCGACAGCATCCCGATGTTATCGATGACCAGCACATCATTTCCCGGCCATGCCTGGGCCCCTTTTGAGAAAAGTGTTACTTTTTTGCCCGCTTTACTGCTGATCTCTGCTATGAATTTTGCGCTGATCTCATGCGGTGCTATGATGTACTTTAATTCATTTGCCCGGATAAAAGGATACAGGACCTCCATATCTTCCGGCCAGCAGCTGCCGATGACCATCACTTTTCCTGTAGCTGAAAATTTAGCTACTCCTTCAATCTCCGTAGCTTTTTGACAGATCTCAAATACCCTGTCGAAACGCGTATCCCCAGCCAGTGAAACGCGGGCTATACCGATCTTTTTCAGCAAATTTTCGCTGTTTTGGTCTTGCACAAAAAAATGCGTCACATTGTGCAGTATTTTACGCTGAAACGCCCCCCATGGCCGAAAATAGACCTGGTCCGCCCGAAAGATCGAGGATACGGATAAAACTGGGATATCTCTGGCGGCCATTTCCCGGATGTAGAAATGCCAAAATTCATATTTTATGAAAAAGGCAATTTTAGGATCTGCTAGGCTGACCCACCGGGTGGCATTTGCCCGGGTGTCTAGCGGCAAGTAGTGCACGTAATCAGCCAGCGGGTAGTTTTTACGAACTTCGTATCCTGAAGGTGAAAAAAAGCTCAGTAAGATCTTGTAGGTGGGAAATTCTTGCCTAAATGCCTCTATAATGGGCCGGCCTTGCTCAAATTCGCCTAATGACGCACAATGAAACCATGCCAGTGGCGCCGTACGGTTTTCCATTTGCTGACCCAGCACATCGAAAGTGCCTGCCCTGCCCTCTACAAAAAGCCGGGCCTTGGCATTGAAAAAAGCGGCCAGGCGAAGTACAAAACCGTAGCTGGCAATAAACAAGCGATAGAACATTAAACCCATAAGGGCCACAAAAATAGAAACCTGGTAAACAAGACGGGACTTTTACCGTATAAATTGAACTTGCCCGCGGTATTTCGGCTATGACAGGAGCTCCTCGATATCGTCTTTCGAAAGGCTTTTGACAAAGCTTTCTTCCGTAGTGATCAGCTCACTGGCGAGGCGTCTTTTATGCCTTTGTAGCTCCAATATCTTTTCTTCTACCGTGTTCCGGCTAATGAACTTATACGTGAATACCTTGTTTTCCTGCCCGATCCGGTGCGCCCGGTCCACGGCCTGTGCCTCTACGGCAGGATTCCACCATGGATCCAAGATAAACACGTAATCCGCTTTGGTCAAGTTCAGCCCTAAGCCCCCGGCTTTCAACGAGATCAAGAAAACTTTCAGGTCTGGGTCCTGCTGGAAGCGCTGCACCTGTCCCTTCCTGTCTTTCGTGGACCCGTCCAAGTAGGCATAGTCGATCTCCAAGTCTTTCAGATGTTCCGAAACTATCGAAAGATGTTTAACAAACTGGCTGAAAATCAGAACATTGTGACCTTCGCTGATGGCATTATCCAGCATATACATAACATCCCAGATCTTACCGGAAGCCCCTTCATAATCTTGGACGACCATCTTAGGGTGGTTAGCGATCTGGCGCAGTTTGGTTAACCCTTGTAGCAGGATAAGCTGTGACTTATTCAGCCCATTCTCCTCGATATTATCCAGGATCTTATTACGATAGAAGGATTTCACCTTTTCGTATTCTTCCTCCTGGTCCGGCAGCAAGCTGGAGTACTGGATGCTTTCCACCTTTTCCGGTAGCTCCGTGGCCACCTGCGACTTGTGCCGCCGCAGGATGAACGGTTTTATAATGGAATATAATTTCTGTGATTTTTTTTGGTCGTTGTGTTTTTCTATTGGAGTAAGGAATTCATTTTTGAAAAACGATTGTCCTCCCAAAAGGCCCGGGTTCACAAAACTCATTTGAGACCAAAGGTCCATAGTGCTGTTTTCCAAAGGAGTACCTGTGAGGATCAACCGGTGCCCGGCATTCAGCTCTCGTACTGCCTTGGCAATATTTGATGAGGGGTTTTTAATGGCCTGGGATTCATCCAATATCAGGTAATTAAAGTAGTATTTCGTTAAAATATTGATGTCGAGACGCACGATGCCGTATGACGTCAGCACAATATCGTAGTTGGTGAATTTGGAAGGGTCTTTCTCCCGGTTAGTGCCCGTGTAGGTGAAGACTTTTAGCTTTGGAGTGAATTTTTTAGCCTCCATTTCCCAATTATAGATCAGGGACGTGGGCATCACAAGCAGTGAAGCTCCTTGGGCTCCTTCTTGTTTTTGAGCTTGCAGCAAAGCCAGGGTTTGTACAGTTTTCCCAAGACCCATATCATCGGCCAGGCAGCCGCCAAAGCGGAATTGGTTCAGGAAGCGGAGCCAATTATACCCGGCTTTCTGGTACGGTCTCAGCTTGCCTTTAAAATCTTTTGGAGGATCAAACTCCTGGATACTTTCAAACCCTCTTAGTTGTTCTAGCTTACGGCTCATGGTCACCTTGGCGAGGTTGCCGGTTTCCAATTCTTTTACTAGGGCCAGGTGATGTTTCTTTAACCGGGCCTGTCCGTCTTCGCTTTCATCGGCAAATGAGAATAGCTCCGCATACTCCACCAGCCAGGACTCGGGGATCACGGCGATCTGCCCGTTAGGAAGCTCGAACTCCAGTTTTTTCCGGGTGATCATTTTGCGCAGTTCTTTAAAGCTGATCTCGTATTCGCCAAATTTGATCACCGCGTGGATATCGAACCAATCGATGTTCTCTTTTACTTCCACACTGATCTTGTATTCACCGATAAAATACTTCTTGGCTTTGGCGCCTTTTTGTTCGATGATGAAATTGTGGTCTTCCAGGTTGCTGCGTTGCTCGTCAAGCCAGCTGAATGCCGAGGTTTTATGCAGGCTAGCCTTGGAGTTTTTTAATACCAATCCACTGTCGGATAGGAATTTGATGATCTTTTTTTCCTGGTCCAGCTTTCGTTTTACCCGGTGGAAGATATACCGGTCTCCCTTTTTTTCTACGCTCACACTGACCGGGCCAATATTGTCCGACTTAAATTTGAACGGACCGTACTGGATACTCAGTTCGAAAACGATTTTTTCATTGCCCGGTTGAACCTCCTGCTCGTTCGAGTCGAACAGGCTCAGGCTTTGTGTATTGGCTGCTAGCTCTGAAATGGCTAGGATGGGAACAGGATTATACCGCTCGCTGTTGATCTCAAACCCTTTGGCATAAACATCGAATGAGGCAATCAGCGGGGCCACAAATTTATTGTAATAGGTCTCCTCTACATTTTTAGGGATGACAATAAATTTTTTGTTGAGAAAAGGGATGAGCTTCTTGCCGTCTATATTCTTTTCAAAGAAATACAGCCTGCCCGCAAGCACCATCCATGCCGGGTCCTTACATACTATATACGCTCCTTTGTACTGGAAATCTACCTTTTTATCATCGTACTTTATAGTGGGGAAATAGTGTGTGTTATCATCGTTCCGCCTGAAATGGAAGAGTACTTTGGCCGGGTTCTCGAGCACCTCGATCTGTCTCCACGCCGGTTCGCCATCATTCCCCATCTCGAACAGCATTTTGCCCTTCATTTTTTCAAGGATTTTAGCCCTTCTTCTTTCCAAGAAGTTGTCGATCTCCTTCTGCAAGAGTTCGTTCCCTTT
>JANQLQ010000149.1 GCA_028280565.1 Fulvivirga sp. | reverse complement strand
AACATGGAGGCCAAGATAAATTGGCAATTTACCACGGCAGACGCCCGGATAAAATTAAAATCACTTTACCCTAAAATTGAGGCTTGACACGACACTAGTGTTCAGTCAAGCCTCAACTGACGTGTAGGGTTGATGATGAACTCTATTTGCGGTATTGGTAAGTTCTCGATCAGCCAAGTCAGCAGTTGGCAAAGGGCAGCAGGCAAAATAGGGGGTTGCCAATGGTTTATTACTGACTCCCGACTTTGAGAACGAGACCGAAAAAATAGTTTACCCACCATTTGAGGCTTGGTACGACACTAGATCGAGGAGTGCGTGAAAATCAGTTGCCTGGGTAAAAGTAGGTAATTCACTAATTAGGGTACGCAGTGTGTGCTCTATTTGTATTCCCCAATGGAGAGATTGCTTTTCCTCCTGGCGTCGTTATCACAATGATGATAAATGATGGTTTTTATCCTGGTTATCCTGAGTTTACGTCATATTAGCCCCAGTTGAAAATTATTGTAGCCTAGGCTTAACATGAGGTTTTAAATACTTTCACAGTTTTTAAATTGTGGAGTAGCTTCTGTCCTACAACAAAGCAGATCCTGGCTCTCCCCATGAGCCCTCTCACAACCACCGGCGTGGAATGACGGTCATTTTTTAAGTCGAGTCCGGGTTATTAAGTCATTTTATTACCCGGGTCATTTGATCCACTCAAACATTCTATAATGTTCTCCATCCATCCCGAGCGCTGTATACACTTTTTGGGCACGTGTGTTATCTTTTTCCACGTATAGACGGATGCCTTTGTACGCATCATTTTGTTCTACGATCTGTTGTATGTGCTCGTACATCTTACGGAATACTTTTTGCCCTCGATATTCCTCTAAAATATACACGGATTGTATCCAAAGGACAGTTCCATTGCGCCATTCGCTCCACTCATAAGTAGTAAGCAGGCAGCCTATTACCTCGTCTCCCTTTACCGCCACGTAGTAAGTGCCTTTGCTGGCATCATCAAATACAGCTAGGGCGCCTGGCATGAGCTTTTCAGCTTCCAAGACCAAGTTTTCGGTCTCCTTGGCCATTTTAATTTGGAAGTCAACGATGGTGCTGGCGTCTTCGGGAAGTGCTTTTCTTATTGAGATCATGCGCTAAAGTTAAGCGCATGGAAAGAAACAGGCTAGTAAATTACCAACTGTCTGCGGTAGAAGAATCCAGGGCTATTTAAAGTAATAATATAGACCCCGGGGAGGTCCATGTGTGGAATTTGTATTTCGTTCATTCCCTCATGGGTTCGTGTTACCCACTCGTTGATCATCTTACCTTTGACCGAGGTAATAACCAGTTCCATTTCGGTTTCGATAGTGCATGAAAAGCGTACTTTCACCGGTGAGTCCAGCGTGGCGGGCTGTGGATACAGGACCAAATCATGGGTAAGGGATACATTAGCGGTCACAGGCACCATTTGGAAGATCTCCGTAGTACCATCAAAGTCTGTTTGTCTTAGCCGGTAATAGGATCTCCCGGGCAGGGGACCTGGGTCTATGGCGGAATATGACAGGTGCTGGGTGCTGTTACCCGCGCCCTTAATCCTTAAAACCGGGGAGAAGTCTACAGCATTTTGACTACGCTCAATGGTAAAATAGTCATTGTTTACCTCGGAAGCGGTGGACCAAGAAAGGTTCACTTGGTTTTGAGAGGCAGTGGCATCAAAGAATAATAGGGTTACGGGCAAGGGGGTATTAGAAACCCCGGGCGAAGGAGCCGGCTCAGAAGCCCAAGTAGGTCCACCGTTAGTTGTTCTCACCTTGGATTCTCCTTGGCCACCTGCATTTACGATGTTTTCATATGATGCACTAGGATCAGCTATGGCCAATAGCGTCAAACTTTGAGAACCACAGATTCCCAAACTTGCACTGGATTGATTAGCCGGGAGGTTTTGACCGCCACTCCAGTAAACACTGTTCACCTCCGTTCCCATGTTATCGAACAGCACTACTTGTTCCCCGCTGTTTGTAAATGTACCGATCGTAGAACCTGCCGTACATCCGCAAGTGGCCCAATCCAGGTCGATGGACAGCCCCGGAAAATCACAGGAAACACAGGAGACACCGGCAGCACTTCCAATCAAAAAGAAATCCCCGGCGGCTATCGTGGTGCCCGCGGGTAAAGTCACACAAAAATCACCATCACAAATTATCCAGCAGCTCACGTCAACGGTAGCCGCGGTAGTATTATATAATTCTATCCATTCCCCGGTGTTAGGATTAGGGGAACCATCGTTAGCTACAGCATTGATGTAAATTTCGTTGATCACTACCTGCGCCTGGGCGGGATAAACAACCGACAAGGCCACTGTTAAAAGTGCACATTGGCTGAGGATAAGTTTCATGGAGAGGTGTTGGTTTATTCTACCTGGGACTTTTATTTGTTATATAAAAGATACAAAGAATTCCATCCCCTTTTAAAAAAAGTCGGCGTCTAATCGCTAATAAGACAGGATTTTCGGTGAACCGTCAATACTGTAGGGGAGAGTAGATCCTGTGAGCTCAATACAGGTATATCATTTGCCTTTGCGGGCTTAATACTTACCCGGCAAACGGTTTAATGACATTGTAAATGAACCAAGTAATTCTCTTGGGAGCTGTGAAAAGCCCGGAACCTCCAAGGCTCAATGAGGCAGCCCTGGCTGACCTGCCCAAGCCAGGGGGTATTCAAAAGCCTATTCGTGTTTTAACGTATCGATGGGGTTAATTTTTGAAGCTTTCCAAGCATTATAGGCTACCGTGATCATACAAACTAAAAATGTGATCAAGCCCGCTACCATAAAGGGGATCGCCTCTATACCCACCCGGTAGGCGAAGGTGCTGAGCCATTCTCTTAACAAAATGTAAGAAAGTGGGACCGCCAAAATAAATGCCGCAAAAACAAGGGGCATAAACTCTTTGGAGAGAAGTATCAACACCTGTGGCGTGGTGATGCCCAATACTTTTCTTACCCCAATTTCTTTAGTACGCTGTTCTACACTGAATGTAGCTAAGCCAAATAGGCCTAGGCAGGCGACTAATATCGCAAGGCCGGAAAAAATGATCGTGACCTTACTCATTTTTTGTTCTCCCAGGTAGGATTCATTCAGCCGGTCATCCAAAAAGAAGTAGTCAAAAGGACGATTGGGCAATACGGTATGCCATGCATTTTTAAGATCATTAACCGCGGCTTGAAGGTTATTCCCGTCTACTTTTACTGCCAGGTATTTAATAAACAGGTCAAACGCCCGGGGACGTGTATTCAGTGGGAGCACCAACGGCCCTATAGGATTGTGCTTGGAAACAAAATTGTAATCACGAACTACTCCTATGATCTTGCCTTCTAGCCGGTTACGAAAATAAAAGCGCTTATTGACAGCCTCTTCGGCGCTGCCCCAGCCCATACTTTTTACCAAGGTTTCATTGACTACCAGGGCCAGGGAATCGTCTGTGACGACAGATCGGTCATAGTCACGCCCGGCAATAAGTTCGACATCCATCGTTTTCGTGAAATCATGGAGCACGAAAAAGCGTGGGATGGGCTTGGACCTCTCCATGCCTTCAAATTGATAATTGCCCACCTGATGCTTAGCCCCGACCACCTCCTCTACGGCGGTGATAGACTTGATCGATGTGCTCTGTAGCGCCTTGGTCTTGAATGTTTCATAATGATCTCCCATCGTAGAGCGGATCGCGGGGACCATCAATATGTTTTCCTGGTCAAAGCCCAAGTTCTTATTTTGGAGGTATTTGAGCTGTTCGATCGCTACGATGGTGCCGATGATCAAGACAATGGAAATGGTGAACTGCAGGATGACCAACACCCTCCTAAAGCTCAGGCCGCTAGTTTTTAAATGGGCATTTTTCAAGACCAAGGTGGTTTTGAAAGAAGACAGTACAAATGCCGGGTAAAAGCCAGACATCAAACCGACCATAAGAGTGAGTATGACAAAGCCGGTCAAAAAGCGGGGGTCAAGTAAAACATCAAGATCCAGTGACCTCCCTGTTAATTGGTTGAACTCCGGCAATACGCTTATCACCAAACCTACGGCAATGAGCACTGCTAAAAAGGTAAGCAGCACGGACTCAAAAACAAATTGAGTGATCAATTGGGACTTTCGGCTGCCCAATGACTTCCGCACCCCCACTTCTTTCGCTCGTTTGTTGGCCCGCGCGGTGCTAAGATTAATGAAGTTGATGGCAGCTATGACCAAGACAAAAAGAGCAACGGCACCGAAAATGTAAATATTTTTGACGTCACTATTGGCTTGGATCTCGTAGTCCAGTGTGGAGTGCAAGTGGATATCTACCAGCGGTTGTAATTCCAGCGTCACCTCGTCGCGAATAAATTCGTGGAAATACTTTTGTACAAAAGCAGGTAGCTGGGCTTCTAATGCTTCCTTGGTGGTATTTTCTTCCAGTACTACGTATGTCCAACAGGGATTCCAATACCAAGAGCGGGGATAGTCCCCATTGTACCAATGCTTTAACGTGGAAAAAGAAACAATGAAGTCGAATTGGAAGTGGGCATTGAGCGGCGCATCTTCCAACACGCCTGTGACCAATAAGTTTTGTGTACCCTGGAACTCCAAGAATTTACCTATTGGATCTTCTCCATTAAAGTATTTGCGGGCCATCGACCGGGTAATAAGAATAGTATTAGGCTCGTCTAGCGCCGTAGCCTTATCGCCTGCCTCCAGCTTAAAATCGAAAACATCAAAAAACGTAGAATCGGCAAAAAATACCCGTGACTCGTTGAAAGCTTTGTCAGCATCTTTGTTGGCCAGCGCTAGTGTGGGTGACTGGAAGTTAAACAGTCTTACCACATGTTCTACTTGCCTTGGAAAATCATGGACCAGCGTAGGCCCTGCCGGAAAAGGTAAGCTGGCCGAATGCTCGCCTACCCCATCGCTTTCAAAATGCTCTATCACGCGATAGATCCTTTCCGCACCGGGATGGAATCGATCGTAGCTTAGCTCGTCACGGACATAAAGAAAAATGAGTATAAAACAAGCTAAACCTATGGACAGGCCGCTTACATTCAACAAAGAATATACTTTTTGCCGTGTAAATGTCCTGCGGGTGATCTTGATGTAATTTTTTAACATGGCAATATCATTTGTTTCTTGGTGTCTTTTCTTTTTAAGGGCAAAAGGTCGGAAAAGATCCAGCACTTCTAAGCAGAATCGTAGATCTGCCCAAAATTTGGCGCCATTTTGCCTTCTTTCTTGGTATAGCTCATAAAGGTCGCCACGTAAAATCTCGACGTGCTCCTCGTGGCAAAACCAGCCTAAGAGTTTATCTGGCCAGTGAGGCGGGCGATATTTTACACGAGGATCACTCACTGCTCCACCCTAGTTTTGGTAGTCTGTGGTAAAACATAGACCTCAACTCAAACGACTGATCCAGCGCTTTTCTCCCGTAGGCAGTTATGGTATAAAACCTTTTCCTGCGGCCTCCTCGTTCACTGGTGGCCCCTCCTTCGTAGGATTCGACAAATCCTTTTTTCTCCAGGCGATTCAATGCTGAATGCAGTGCCCCGATACTCGGATTCCTGCCGGTATGTTCTTTAAGTTCGAGCTTAATGGAAATGCTATACGCATTATCGCGTAAAGCGCCAATAATGAGTAAAACAAGCTCCTCAAATTCACCTAGTTGCGTATGTTTCATAAGTAGCGGATGAAAGGTTGTACGAAAGAAAAAACAATTAGTTTCCTAAATGTATATCTAATTGAGTAAAGAATGAAAAACAGGACGTAAGATTACCGTATGTTAACATGAATTCGGGGTAAGAAAGATTTAGAACACCCTCAACACAATCAAAACACGTCTTTGCGAGGTTTTTGGGTAGATTTAGAGCAGGAAGCCACGGCAGTCTCCCGAAACAAGGGGACTGTCACGCCTTTTCCAAGGCATTTACCTACAAAAGGGGACCTATGATATACCCTATTCTTATCGGCATTGCGAACCCAGGGCTGGTTTGTAGGGCTAGCGGTGAAGCCATCCCCTGCTCGAGAAGCGGCAGCAAAGTCCACGAGGTGTATCCTATGGAGGGGATGGCTTCGTAGCCCCCAGCACCCTCACCGCCAGCCTCGCCATGACGATCCGTTTTTTATTTTGTCATCTTCACCCCAAACATTTTTGCGAAATGGGTGGACTCACTGTGACAATAATGGTTTTATCTCGAATTCACATTGTACTGGAATACGGTTAGCACTCTCATGGCTTTTTCTCATTCAATGACAACAAAACTCCTAGAAGATAAGTATGAGTGGGGATCATATATGTGTTACTGAACTTAGGTACAGGGGCGATCTTATTGAAACAGGTAAAATCTGCCATTTTTCAATAAGCGCTAAACGACCTGTCTTTTTGCACCTGCCGACCTAGCAAATAGTGATTGTTCCCTTGCGCAACTTGCTAATTGTCGTACACAGGGCAGTATTTTATGCCCTTTGGTACTCCAGCATTTCCACCACGGCCTTTTCAATACCCTCGGGGTGGAAGTCACATTCGGTATGCAATTGTAATTGATCGCCATGCTCTACGATCCTATCAGGTATTCCCAGTCGCTTGATTTGAGCAGAATAGCCATGCTCGGCCATAAACTCAAGTATGGCACTGCCAAATCCACCCATTATGCACCCATCCTCCACGGTGACTATCTTTTTGAAATTACCAAACACCTCATGGAGCATATCCTCATCGAGTGGCTTGACAAATCGCATGTCATAATGCGCAGCTTCTATTCCCTGGGTGGAAAGTGCTTCACAAGCGGTTACGGCATAGTTCCCGATATGGCCGATCGTTAAGATCGCTACTTCTTCTCCTTCTTTGATCTTCCTTCCTTTGCCGATCTCCACCTCTTCAAAAGGTGTTCTCCAATTAGGCATCACACCTTTTCCTCGCGGGTAACGTATGGTGAAGGCTTTTCCTTTTCTTGGTAGCTGGGCCGTGTACATTAAATTCCTGAGTTCCTGCTCATTCATCGGGGCCGATACGATCATATTCGGAATGCACCGCATATAGGCAATATCATAGGCGCCATGATGGGTAGGACCATCGGCACCGGCAAACCCGGCACGATCCAGGCAGAAAATTACAGGAAGATCTTGGATGCAAACGTCATGGATCACCTGGTCAAAAGCCCGCTGCATAAATGTGCTGTAGATGTTGCAGAAAGGTATTAGGCCCTGCGTAGCCAGCCCCGCGGAAAAAGTGACGGCATGCTGCTCGGCAATGCCTACATCTATCGCCCTATCGGGCATTTCCTTCATCATGATGTTGAGTGAAGAGCCGGAAGGCATCGCCGGGGTGATCCCCATGATCTTTTTATTCTTCTCTGCGAGCTCTACGATGGTATGACCGAATACCTGCTGGTATTTTGGCGGCTGGGGCTTATCATCCACTTTCTTATGGATCTCACCGGATAGCTTGTCAAACTTGCCGGGAGCATGCCAGGTGGTCTTGTTGCCATTTTCAGCGGGACCATATCCCTTTCCTTTCACCGTGACACAGTGCAGTATCTTGGGTCCTTTTATGTCTTTCAGATCATTAAGCACATGCACTAAATGATCCACGTCATGACCATCTACCGGGCCGAAATACCTGAGGTTTAACGACTCGAACATGTTGCTCTGGCTCAGTAAGAAGGATTTTATACTATTTTCTACCTTGGCAATGATATCTCGGGCGTGCGGGCCGAATTTGCTGAATTTACCCAGTACATTCCATACCTCGTCCTTCATTTTATTGTAGGTGTGCGAGGTAGTGATATCTGTCAAGTAGTCTTTTAAAGCTCCTACGTTCGGGTCGATGGACATGCAATTGTCATTGAGGATGATCAATAAATTGCTATTCGATACCCCCGCATGGTTCATCCCTTCAAATGCCAGCCCACCCGTCATGGCGCCATCTCCTATGACCGCGATGTGATGTTTATCTTCTTCCCCTTTGTATTTAGATGCCACTGCCATACCTACGGCCGCAGATATGGAAGTTGAGGAATGGCCTACGCCAAAAGTGTCGTATTCGCTCTCTTTTCTTTTAGGAAAACCGGACATCCCCTGGTATACCCTGTTGGTATAAAAGTCGTCTCTTCTGCCGGTCAATATCTTGTGCCCGTAGGCTTGGTGACCCACATCCCAAACCAGTTGATCCTTGGGGGTATTGAATACATAGTGAAGGGCCACGGTTAATTCGACTACCCCGAGGCTAGCGCCAAAATGGCCTCCATAAACAGAGACATTGTCTATGATAAAATGACGCAACTCATCACATAATTGTACGAGCTGGGTTTGGTTTAATTTTTTGAGATCGTCGGGAGAGTTGATCTCGGATAGGATTTTTCCTGGCTGGATAAGCATATTTTAAAAAAATAACTGGCTGTCTAGCTTTAACAACGTTTCAAGGTAAGTGTTTTATTTAGTTAATACAAACCTTCGAATAAAGTGCGAAATTACACTTTTTTTCACAAGGTAGCCAGTTTTAACGTTTAGAGTAATATCTTTGGGGCGGTTTGTGGTAAGAGATCTAAATGGCAGGATATCTTGAGCTTTGAAATTAAACTTCCCCTGTTTGAGGGTCCTTTTGACTTGCTCTTGTTCTTTATCGAACGGGACGAGCTAGATATTCATGATATTCCTATTGCTAAGATTACGGATGATTTCCTGGATTACCTGCATCGTTTAGAGGAAATGAACATTGAAGTAGCTAGCGAGTTTATCCTCGTTGCCGCTACGTTGATGCGGATCAAATCGAAAATGTTATTGCCCCGCCCACAGTTAGACGAAGAAGGGAATGAAATAGACCCTCGCGAAGAGCTTGTAAAGCACCTGTTGGAATACAAAAAATACAAATCGGTACTTTCCACGCTTCAAGAAATGGAGGCGGCGCAGATCGATAAGGAAAAGCGCGGCAACCTGCTCAAAGAGACCCGGGCGCTGGCAGAAAGCGTAAATGTGGAATCAGAACTGCAGGATGTGGATCTTTATAAGCTTTTGAAGGTGTTTCAAAAGATAATGGATCGTTATGAAATTGAAAAAAACAAACCTCGTCACGAGGTGGTGCAGTACCCTTATACCATCGCTGGCCAGCGGGATTATCTCATTCAAGAGCTGTCCGTTAAACCCCGGCTGGCCTTTACGGAGATCATAGCGCTCGAGCCTTCCAAAATTGCAGTCATTTTTAATTTCTTGGCCATCCTAGAGCTACTCCAACAGCGGCTCATTACCATGCACCTCGGGATGGGGTTCAACAATTTTTGGATTGAGAAACTCCAGGAGGTCGCTGTCGGGTAAATGAATCTCAACACGCAGAAAATACTCAAAACCCTTAATCCCAATAAGGTTTGGCTGCCTGCTGCCATAAGTATCGGCTTTGTTGTATATATGATCCTGTCGGACGAGGACTTCACTCCTCAAAAGCTGAACCTGGTCTTTGAAGCCCGGTATATGCCCATAGTAATGGCATTTTTTGTGCTGCTGCTAAAAGAGCTGGCGTACATTTACAGGATCAGGGTATTGACCAATAAAGACCTGAACTGGACCAGCAGCGTATACGTGATCCTGCTGTGGGAATTTGCCTCGGCAGTTACTCCCTCGGTAGTAGGGGGTACGGCTGTGGCAGTATTCATACTCCTAAAAGAGAAGATCAACCTGGGCAAATCGGTAGCTTATGTCACCTTAACAGCCATATTGGACAATCTTTTTTTCGTGATCACCTCGCCCATCGTGGTCCTTTTGATCGGGCTGGACATTTTCCCGGGAGCGGCGGGTACGGTACGAGGAATATTTATTTCCAGCTACAGCCTTATTGCGTTATATACTTCCATTATGGCGCTGGGTCTTTTCTGGAAACCGCGCCTGTTCAAATGGATCCTGATCAAGATCACCTCTGTCGGGTTTTTAAGAAAATGGCGTTATTCCGCTTACCAGCATGGCAACGAGATCATGTGGGCCTCTTCGCTTATTAAAGGAAAGAAAAAACGGTACTGGGTACAGATCATCCTAGCCACCATGGCAGCGTGGGTCTGCCGGTACGCCATTCTTAACTTTTTAGTGGCTGCTTATAATGGTGACCTTTCTCTTTTGGATCACCTCTTTATCCTTGGGAAGCACCTGATACTTTGGATCGTAATGCTCCTTTCACCCACACCGGGCAGCAGCGGCACTGCAGAGCACTTTTTCATGGAGTTTTTCACCGAATACCTCGGCGATTTCACGTTGGGCACCACGCTGCTATGGCGATTGATCACTTATTATCCTTACCTGGTCATCGGCGCATTGGTGCTGCCCACTTGGATACGGCGTGTCTTTTATGTGAAAAAAGATAGGGATTGAAAGTTGATGTTACGGATTTGATAAGCAACACCTTTATTGACGGTTTTACAAAAGGAAGTTTTCTGTCTTGATCGTGGTGTTCGTTGGATACCCGCATTACAAATGCTGGCGTCAGTGCCCTGTGTTACTCCATGGGTCCGCGTTGCAAACGCGGACCAGTTTAAGCATGACTTCGTCGCCCTTGCATTGGCAACACCACCGCTAGTGCACCCCTAGTGCGCATTTAGCGTAGCGTAATGCGTACTTATCGTGGCAATAGGATTTGTAATCCGGGTGTTTTCGTTTATGACTGATGAGTAAAGTAAGACGTCACTAACCCTCCCCGGGAATCCTTAAAGAAGGCAGGAAACATCCAGCGAGTACTATCCCAAGTGTATTTACCTGTTTTAGCGATTTATGACCGAATGGGTTAAAGAGGGGCACGCTTTATAAAAGCGTGCTAGTGGGAGCGAGAATGGGAATAACCAACATGCTGTTTACCGGTCATCTAAAAAACTAAAAGGTATCGCTCTCAGACCTTTTTGTTTGCATCATGGAGCTATTCGGCTATTTTTGGGCTTTTGGTTATATTTCCACGTTGAGTTTTAAGTGTCCACCAAGTCCTTCCCTGATTATTCGCATAAGAGTCGAAAGACGGATGTCGCTTGCATTGTTCTCAATTCTTGAAATATAGGTTTTGGTTGTTCCACATTTTTTCGCCAGTTGTTCTTGAGTCATACCTTGATTCTTACGCAATTCTTGAAGCATCACTCCCAATCGAAAAGCCTCAAAGCCTTCTTCAAAAGCTTCTCTTAATTCACTTCCTCGTTCACCATATTCTGAGTTCAGATGATCGTCAAAGTCTATAATTTTAGTTTTGCTCATCGTAATACTGTTTTTGAAGCTTTTCAGCTAGTTTAATTTCACTCTTTGGTGTTTTCTGAGTCTTCTTTTGAAATCCGTTCAACACCACAACCAATTTACCCTTGTCGAAAAAGCAGAATATCCTGTAGATGTTCGTTCCCGAGATCATCCGCATCTCATACAAAGTCGTTCCCGTAATGTTTTTGAGATATTTCCTCGGTACACGTTCGACTGTTTTGATCAACTTGATAGTCCAGTTGATTCGCTCTTTGATCTTGGGTGTTTGTGCGTTGTAGAACTTCCAAAAATGTTCACCAAAGAAAATTACTTTTCTAACATCACGGCTTCCGTTCATACGAACGAAGTTAGCTAATTAGGTAACTCATTCCAAGCCAGGAAAGTTCCGTTAGGAGGAAATATGCGCCACGGACATAAAGCCCAACGTTTAGCCTAAAATACATTTTTACGCCTTGTGGATATATCGGTGAAATGTGCCAGTGATACCGGCGTAAGGTATGCCAGTCGTATCTACCCCTTCCCAGGGTCTCCTTTGGCCGAATGGGTTGAAGAGGGGCACGGTTTATAAAAAAGCGCACCAGTGGGAGGTTTTTTTCAAATATTCCTCTAGTCAAGCGATATTCTATTGTGTCAAAAAATGAAGTTAGAAAATCACTAGTTCCGATTTCAAATCCGCTATTGTTTATCTTTAGATGGATTCCTATAATCAGTTTTTATTTTAATCGTTTCGCTATTTGATATTCGTCTACTATAATTCCAGTTTTTAAAATCATTTTCTTTTTTCCAGTTTTAGAATCGGTAAAAATGTCAAATTCAGGTTGGCAGTTTCTAATTCTAAACTTCAATTCTTTAATTCCGATTTTAAATCCGTTGATTTTAGTTTGGTAAAAAACGTGATGCGAACAAGATTTGTCAAAGATGCATTTTCTTCGCTTTCCTTTTGGAATCAGTAACCAATAAACTCGAATGATATTTAAAAGTAAATACTTCATTTATTTGCTGAAAACAACCATTTGACGGGTTGTTGTGTATCCAGATTTTCCGCCAAATCCGAAACATCCATTATCAGGTCCAACAAATGTTGAAACTCCTTCGAGTCTCACATAATTCCAACCGTGCGAAGCGTATTCATTAATTAATGATTCTAATTGTTGAGCCACGTGGTCAGATGTCCCTTTTTTTTGATCAATCGCGGCAACAAAAGGCACTACTTTATATTCCATATTTCTAATTTTATTGGTTTGGTCAAATTGCTTAGTAGAGTAAAATTTGACACCCACATCTACCATTTTACTCTACAGATAAATAAAGAGTATTGTAAGTGTTAGCGCCCCTTGCATCAAACCGGACATGAGGTTTTCCCTCATACGACTTACCGATTACCCCTTCTCAGAGTCTCTTCCAGGTGGATCATAGCATAAGGCAGGGACTCCAACTAGTGCGCATTTTAAAGACGCCCTTCAAATCCTCCCAATCTCCCCAATCTTCTCCTCACAAAGCTTCTCCGTAACCCCTTTCAACCCCTCCACCTTCTCCGCCAAGTACTCCAACTCCTCCTTAGAAATACTATACTCATCCATCTTATACCGTGCATCCACATACGCCCGACGCAGCAACTCAAACAGCCGCTTTTCCTCATCTGAACCCTGTGGAAATACCCCAAAGCGCGGATCACAGTTCTTCACCCGCAGGTCTAGCCGCTCCAGGTCATGCTCTTTGGGGCGATAGTCTGTATACACCAGCAGTATGGTGGTGTAGAAGCGTTCGGTAGCCTGGTGGAGTAGAAAAGCCGCAGTATGATAATTCTCTTTCTTGAATCCTAATTCATAATAATCCAGGAATTCATTCGCACTCGTAAACCACTGGTCA
>JANQLQ010000147.1 GCA_028280565.1 Fulvivirga sp. | reverse complement strand
GTTCTTCTCTTTCTTCTTGCGTTAAGGTGACCTTGTATTTTTTCATGGTTTTAACCAAAAATAAAAAAACTATTTTTACCGTCAAAGTAGATGTGACACGACACTAGGAGCTAGCTTGCGTTCTACGACACAGCAGATTCCGGCTCTCGCCAGGAGCCCTCTCACAACCACCGGCCTGGAATGACGGTCATTTTTTTAGTCGAGTCCAGGTTTTTACAATATTTCGGGTAATGCGAACCTTGAAATGAGTAGTTTAAGCGAAATTTTGTGGTTCTAAGCCTGGTTTTCATTTGCGTGCCCCAAAACAAAAGGGCGCCAGCAACAAAGCCTATTTCCTCTCGAAATGCTCTTTGAATTTTCTAGGATGTCTTAACCAAAAATAATCTTTATGGCGTCGGCCAAATCTCGCGCTTTGTAGTCGGCTACGGTACTGTCGTTATGATCTACTTGGATAGTTTTTATGCCCAGCTTTTGGGCGGGTACCAGGTCTCTTTCTTTATCCCCTATCATCCAAGATAACCGTGTATCAATATTGTATTTAGCGATGGCTTTTTCAAACATCAGCGAACCGGGTTTCCGGGTTAAGCTTTCGGTCATCTTTGGGTGCCAGGGAGAATAGTAAAAATGATCAATGGTATGCTGGCAGTATTCTTGCACCAGCCGGTGGCATTCACGCATTTGTTCCCGGGTGTACAGCCCTTGGGCTATGCCGGATTGGTTAGTGATCACAATGAGCAAATAGCCGCTACGTTTTAAAGATTCCAGGGATTCCCTCACACCGGGGAGTATTTCGAGCTTCTCCGCGGTATACACATAGTCTACATAATCCCGGTTAATTACCCCGTCCCGATCAAGAAATACACACTTATTTGTCATAGAATGCAATTTTAAAGAACTAAATATGACCAAAGGACAAACTTAGGTCCAAAAATCGGTTTAATATTCTAAAAAGATTCGTCAACATTTATTATTTTAGTACGCTCTGAACAAAACCACTGCAAACCAAATAACCACCACTTGAACGACAGTTTAGTAATCATTCCTACTTACAATGAGCAGGAGAACGTACGTCTCATCATTGATACGGTATTTTCGCTGGACAAAAAATTTGACGTTCTTATTGTAGACGACAGCTCACCGGACGGAACAGGCGAAATTGTAAAAGGGCTGCAGGAAAAAGACTACGACGGGCGTACACTTCATTTGATGGAGCGTAAGGGGAAGATGGGCCTGGGTACGGCATACATCGCGGGCTTTAAGTACGCGATAGAAAGAAGATATGATTACATTTTTGAGATGGATGCTGATTTCTCGCATAATCCCAAAGATTTGGAAAGACTTTATGAAGCCTGTTCGCGAGAGGGTGTGGACCTGGCCATAGGCTCCCGGTATGTCTCAGGGGTGAATGTGGTCAATTGGCCTATGGGAAGGGTGATCATGTCCTATTTTGCCAGTATATACGTTCGTTTTATTACGGGTATGCCGGTGAATGATACCACTGCGGGGTTTGTTTGTTTCAAGCGTCCTGTGTTGGAAGCCATAGACCTGGACAAGATAAAGTTTGTGGGGTATGCTTTCCAGATAGAAATGAAGTTTTTGGCCTTGAAGTTCGGTTTCGAGATCAAGGAGGTGCCCATTATCTTTACAGATAGGACCCGCGGGAAATCCAAAATGTCAACGTCTATATTCAAAGAAGCTTTTTTCGGAGTGATCCAAATGAAAGTATATAGTTTCTTTAAAAAATATATCCCTGCTTAATTTCAAAATGACTTTTCGCAATACTCTTTACTATCCCAAGATTGGAACAAGGCTGTTACTTTTTGTTTTGCTTCTAGGTATTGTGCCGGATGTATCGGCGCAAGATGCTAAAAGATTCCAATCCCAGGTAGATGCTATCTTGAAAAGATCTGAAAAGTACGACAAAGAGGACCTGGTCATTTTTACCGGGAGCTCCAGCATAAGGAGATGGGAAAGCCTTCAAAGCACTTTCCCGGGGTACAACGTGGTAAACCATGGCTTCGGGGGTTCTAAAATGGTGGACCTGCTGTTCTATATCGATGAGCTTATTTTACGGCATGATCCCGTTAAGCTCTTTATCTATGAAGGAGATAATGATACCAACGCGCGTATGTCACCCACCGAAATCATCCATACAGCAAGTAAAGTATTGGAGCAGGTGCGAAGCAAATATCCCACGATCCCCATCTATTTTCTTGCGGCTAAGCCGAGCATTAAGCGGTGGCCGCTAAGGGAAAAATATAGGGCATTTAACAAGAAGCTGGAAAACTGGACCAAGGAGCATGAAAATACCTATTTCATAGATGTTTGGACCCCTATGGTAGAAAATGGAGATGTGAAACGAGACCTGTTTATAGAAGATGGCGTGCACTTGAACAGTGCCGGGTACCAGGTCTGGTCTGATGTTATAGGTCCTCTCGTCAAATAGCTGTTCCTTGTCTAAGCTCACACAGGAATCGCTAGTACTATTCATAATTGTTATTGCTCAATTTGCCTGTACCTCACTTTGGTTTGCTGGCAACGCCGTAGTAGAAGATATTACGCAAGCGTATGCGCTGGATGCCGGGATCGTGGCCCACATCACTTCCGCCGTGCAATTCGGGTTTATCCTTGGCACACTCATCTTTGCACTTTTTACGATTTCCGATAGGTTTTCTCCATCAAGGGTGTTTTTTGTATGTGCGGTACTCGGCGCCCTGTCAAACCTATTGGTCCTGCAAGGTTCTTCCACTTTTGTCATGCTCCTGTCGCGATTCTTAACGGGCTTCTTGCTGGCAGGGATCTATCCCGTAGGTATGAAAATAGCCTCGGATCATCACCGGGAAGGGTTGGGCAAGGCCTTAGGCTATTTAGTGGGGGCGCTGGTACTGGGTACTGCCTTTCCTCATTTGCTGAAAAGCTTGGGGCCTATACTCTCATGGCAGAAGGTGATCATAACTACCTCCGTAAGCGCCACGATAGGAGGGGTATTGATCTTGCTCTTTGTACCTGACGGGCCCTACAGGGGGAAAAGTTCCGCCTTGGATCTTTCCGCATTTATCAAGGTTTTTCAAAAGAGAGAATTCCGGTCAGCCGCTTTTGGGTATTTTGGCCATATGTGGGAGTTATACGCCTTTTGGGCTTTTATCCCAGCCTTGTTAGCCGCCTATGATCAGCACGCAGCGCTCAGCTTGAACATATCCTTGTTCTCGTTCTTCTTCATTGCTATAGGAGGGTTGTCCTGCGTAATAGGAGGGTATATTTCCATCAAGGTAGGAAGTTACAAAACTGCTTTTTATTCGTTGCTGATCTCCGGGAGCTGCTGCTTGTTATTGCCCCTTTTCTTTGGGTTTGGTCCCCCGGTGTTTTTGGCTTTTCTTCTTTTGTGGGCAATGACGGTGATCTCCGATTCACCGCAATTCTCCACGCTGGTAGCCCAAACAGCTCCCAGTGCCGCTAAAGGTACTGCCTTGACCATTGTCAACTCCGTCGGTTTTTTCATTACTATCTTGAGCATCCAGCTATTAAACCTACTGCCGGGAATACTGGAAATCCCCTATTTATTTACGTTGCTCGCCGTGGGCCCCCTCTTCGGGCTGGTTTCGATGTCTATGGGAAAGAAGTGAGCATTTCGAGCACACTCCACTTAATCGAACTTAATACTTTTGATGGGGGTGATCCGGGTAATGACCAAGGTAGGGATCACGATGATCAGGCTGACCACCACGAAAGTGAGAATATTCAAGCCTAGTATGACCTGCCAGTTCCAACCGATAGGCACATAACTCATGTAGTAATCACTAGGATTAAGCGATATGATCTTATAATGATACTGCAACAAACACAGTCCAATGCCGACTAAATTGCCGCCTAGCAAGCCCTTGATGATCAAGTTTATGCCGTTGTAAGCAAAAATAGCTCTTACTTGGCGGTCGGTAGCTCCGAAAGCCTTCAGTAAACCGATCATCCGTGTGCGCTCCATGATAAGGATAAGTATAATGGAGATCATGTTAACACATACTACGAACAGGATGATGCCCAGGAAGATGTTCACCTGGCGACTGATCAGGAAAAGCCACTCGAAAACTTGGATGTATTTATCGCTTACCTTTTCCACGAACAGGTCATAATCCAGTACATCGTCCAACATGGATTCCGCTTCTTCTATCTTGTCAATATCTTTTACGAAAACTTCTAACCCTCCTGCCAGCGTATCGGCCCAATTGTTCAATCGCTGGATAAGCCGGATATCGCCCAGTATGAATTTATCATCATAATAATCAGCAAGGTTGGTCTCATAAATGCCCACTACCTTGAGTTTTCTTACCCGGGGCGGGTCCATAAAGAAATGAATTATTATTTCATCGTCCTTTTGTAACCTAAGCTTATCGGCGATGGTTTGGCTGATGACCACTTCTTTGGCATAAGATTCCCCGGAGAAATCAATGAATCGCCCTTCAACCAAATTCTCATTGAACAGCTCTAAGTTGAATTGTTCCCCGACACCTTTAAAGATGATCCCAAGTATTTCTTCTTCTGTTTTGAGCAAACCGGCCTTGTGGCTGTACGGCTGTACGTGTTTGATCAGGTCGTAATCCTCGAAATGCTCAAATACTGCGCTATTAATGGAGATCGGGGATTCTTCGTAGGAATTGCCTAGCGTATATTTTGTGACCTGCAGGTGTGAGCTAAAGCTATAGATCTTCTCGGTTACCGTGTTTTGAAACCCTTTAAGGATCAGGAAAGAAACGATCATCACGGCTAATCCTAGGGTAATACTTCCTATCGCAATTTTATGAATGGTGGAAGAAAAAGTGCCCTTCGCCTCGCTGGTGATTCTTTTGGAGATAAAGTAAGAGAGGTTCAACGAATATTTTTAATTTTAAAACATCCCAAAGTAAAGAATAAACGCTGATAGTTGCCCAAATAATATTTCGAACCCAATATTTGTGCCTGTTTTTAGGCACAAAAGTTCATGGGTACGTATCCATGGGACCAAAATAAATGAATTTTAATAGGATATATTTTTGTCTACTGATTGCTCAAGCTTTTATGGCTTGCAGCGAGGCCCAGCCCCCAAGGCTCATTGTGGGAGCAGAACAAACGGATGAATACCTTCCGCAGCTATTGGGCAAACGAGTGGCGGTGGTTACAAATCATTCGGGTTTGGTAAAAGAAACACACTTGGTAGATACCTTACGGGCTTTGGGGGTGGATATTGAAAAAGTACTGGCCCCCGAACATGGATTTAGAGGTGACCGGTCGGACGGTATACTTATTACGGATGGAAAGGACACGCAAACCGGGCTCCCTGTCGTATCCATTTATGGAAAAACAAAGAAACCTACCCCGGCAATGCTGCATGACGTAGAGGTAGTGGTTTTCGATATCCAAGATGTGGGAGCAAGGTTCTTTACCTACATTAGCACTTTGCACTATGTCATGGAAGCCTGTGCAGAAAATGACAAGCCGCTTATTGTTTTGGACAGGCCTAATCCCAATGGGATGTACATTGATGGCCCCGTGCTGGATACCGCGTATCGTTCTTTCGTAGGCATGCACCCGATCCCCGTAGTCCATGGACTTACCATAGGAGAGCTAGCCCGGATGATCAATGGCCAGGGCTGGCTGGAAAAAGGAGTACAGTGTGACCTTACCATTATACCGGTAAAACACTATACACATGCTAGATCCTACCACCTGCCGGTAAAACCCTCACCCAACCTGCCTAATGCTTTGGCTGTACGCCTTTATCCTTCCCTGGCGCTTTTTGAGGGAACGGACGTCAGTGTCGGGCGGGGTACTTATCAACCTTTCTTGCAATTTGGACATCCTTCCTTCGAAGGAGTGTTTTCTCATAGTTTTACCCCAAGCTCTATCCCGGGTATGTCCAAATATCCTCCCCATGAAGGAGAAGTTTGTTATGGCCAATCACTTCAAAATATAGTTTTTGAGCCGCATTTTACGTTAGACTATCTTCTGCT
The DNA here is from genome assembly GCA_028280565.1 of Fulvivirga sp. GTDB lineage: Bacteria > Bacteroidota > Bacteroidia > Cytophagales > Cyclobacteriaceae > Fulvivirga. Next base: position 112,286 of record JANQLQ010000147.1, on the reverse strand, counting down.
GGTGTACCGGGACTTTGAAAAGAAAGACGAATTCTTTAAGCCGTATTTCAATACATTACTAGGCCAGCAAAATACGATGAAACAGATCGAAGAAGGCCTTAGCGCCGAGGAGATCAGGTCCACATGGCAAAAAGACCTTGAATCCTATAAAAGGATGCGCAAAAAATACCTGCTTTACGACGATTTTGAATGATATTCGCGGTAATGATTAGTTAATGGTTGATGATCGATAGTTATCCTAGTGACGATCAACAAACAACTCTACTTTATGCACAATTTGAGGATAATATTCATGGGCACCCCGGAATTTGCCGTGCCCAGTTTAGAGATTTTGGTTGAAAGTGGTTACCAAGTTGTGGCTGTGATCACAGCCCCTGACCGGCCCAAAGGGCGTGGTCAAAAGCTGGCTACCTCACCGGTGAAAGACTGTGCGGTGCGTCATAATCTCCCTGTCCTTCAGCCTACCAACCTAAAGGATCCCGCTTTCATCGAGGAGTTAAAAAGCTACAAGGCAAATTTACAAGTGGTCGTGGCCTTCCGGATGTTGCCGGAGGTGGTATGGAACATGCCCGGGATAGGCACTTTTAACCTTCATGCCTCCCTTTTACCTCACTACCGGGGAGCGGCCCCGATCCATTGGGCGATCGTAAATGGAGAGCAAGAAACCGGTGTGACCACCTTTTTTTTAAAGCATCAAATCGATACGGGCAAGATCATCTTCCAGGAAAAAGAGAGCATTGGACCTGCCGATACGGTAGGAGAGCTTTACGAACGGCTGATGCAAAAAGGAGCTCACCTCGTGCTCAAGACTGTACAAGCCATCGAAAAAGATGACTATTCTCAAATAGAACAGGAAGAGTCCCCGGGCTTAAAGTCTGCCCCTAAAATATTCCGGGAAGATTGTCAAATTGACTGGAACAAACCGGTGGCTAAGGTCTATGATCTTATACGAGGTCTTTCTCCTCACCCGGCAGCTTGGACGGAGATTTCCGAGCTCAACCTAAAGCTTTACCATGTTAAGCCTATTTACGCGGAAGATCACCCGGAATTATCCCCCGGGGATTTTTACACCGATGGGAAGAGCTTTCTTCAATTCAAAACCTTAGATGGAATGATCGAGGTGTTGGAATTGCAACTGCAAGGGAAAAAGAGGATGAAGATAGATGAGTTTTTAAGGGGGAATAAATTATAGGTCCTGTGAAAAAAGAACAGTGATGCTTCTTTGTGAAGGACATGGTCAAAATTACATTCGATAGTAAAACGTTTAATTTTGGTAAATTAGGCTGCATTTTCAAAATGTTTCGGGTAATGGGAGCCTGGAAATGATCAGTATACGCGGGGTTTTGTAGTTCTAAGTCCAGTTTTCATTTTCTTTTGCACGCCCAAAAGAAAACGAAACAAAAGAAAAGGGCGCCAGGCACAAAGCCCCTTTTCCCCTCAAAACGCACTGCCCAGCCCCTATAGGCCGCTTACCCACAGGCCTCAAATGTGCCGCGCTGTTCCTGGAGGTCTCCCCTCCATACGCCACTTGAATTATCAATTCTGTCCTAGTTGTACTTTGCCAGGGCGAGTTGTAAAGGATGGGTGATCCACATCCTGTTCTAAATCCATCCAAAACCTATACCTAAGAACGTCATTCCTTACTTCCCAACATCGTCATTCCTTGCAGCCTGTGCGTTGGGCCAGGCGTGACAAGGAATCTGCGAAGTCGTGAAACGAAAACCCAGTGTACTCAAAAAAAAGGTTCACGTTGAACGACACAGCAGATTCCTGCTCTCGCGCATCGCTCACCCGGCAAGGCTGGCAGGAATGACGATAAAGAAGTTTTTTTTCGTTTTTGATAAGGATATCCAATGGGCTCCCTTATCCTTAAATCCCTGGCTATCCAATAATTTAATGTGAAAAAGTAGAATTAGTGTTAACTAAACGTGAGTTTCAGGTTGAGGCATATGTTAAAAATGTACCTAAAAAAGAAAATAAACGTCTTTGCGAGGCCTTTGAGCGGATTTTGGCGTTGAAAAGCCGCGGCAATCCCTTCAAACAGGGGGACTGCCACGCCTTTTCCTACCCCTTTGCCTGTAAAAAAGGCTCACAACGACGATAAGTGCCTGTTTTTGAGATTTTTACAGCCGAAACTCACGTTAACTTAAGCCTCAAATGGCGTATCGGGCATAGGATGAGCTATTTGAGGTATTGATCAGTCGGCAACAGGCAGTAGGCAAAAAAATAGGATTGCCGATTGCTTATTGCCGACTGCATCCAGCATATTTTAAATGCATGCTAGACCTAGTTAGAGACCCTAGGAAACTTCTTGAAATCGGCTTTTCTTTTCTCCAGGAATGCATCACGGCCTTCTTTGGCTTCATCGGTCATGTAGGCTAAACGGGTAGCTTCCCCGGCGAATACTTGCTGTCCCACCATGCCATCATCCGTTAAGTTAAATGCGAATTTTAGCATCCGGATGGAGATGGGCGATTTATCTAAGATCTCTTGTGCCCACTGGTAGGCTGTATTTTCCAGTTCTTCATGCGGCACCACGGCATTGACCATTCCCATTTCATAGGCCTCCTGTGCGGAATAATTCCTCCCTAAGAAGAAGATCTCACGGGCCCGCTTTTGGCCGACCATTTTAGCCAAATAGGCAGACCCGTAGCCCCCGTCAAAGCTGGTAACATCGGCATCGGTCTGTTTGAAAATGGCATACTCTTTACTGGCCAGGGTCATATCACAAACCACATGTAAGCTATGACCGCCGCCTACTGCCCATCCCGGGACCACCGCAATCACTGCCTTAGGCATAAACCGGATGAGCCGCTGCACCTCCAAAATGTTCAGCCGTGCTACTCCATCTTCATCCACATACCCTTGCTCACCGCGGGCTCTTTGGTCACCACCGCTGCAAAATGAGTAAACACCGTCTTTAGGAGAAGGGCCCTCGGCAGAAAGAAGCACTACACCCACATCTGGATCTTCACGGGCGTCCAGGAAGGCTTCGTAAAGCTCGCCGACTGTTTTTGGGCGGAATGCATTGCGCACTTCGGGTCGATTAAAAGCGATACGTGCCACTCCCCCTGACTTTTTATACGTGATATCGCTATATTCTTTAGCCGTTTCCCAGTTCGGTGCTTTCATCATATGTTTTTTTGTTGTTTGAATATCCAATAACTCCAAAACTACAAATACTCCTTATTTTCGTTCCTATGAAGAAAAAAGAATGCCCATCTTGCGCCATGGAAGTGGATGCAAACAGCAAAGAGTGTCCCATCTGCGGTTACGAATTCCCTCAAACTTCATTAGGAGTAAGAATTGTAGTAGTACTCCTTATCTTGTTGCTGCTCTATTTCTTTATTTTTTAACTGTAACCATTCTCGATCAGGACGTAACTTTTTAATCTTCAAAGGAATAAGTGGCTTTGTTATGTTGTAATTAATTTTATTATTTCTTAATATGATTAAAAAAATGGCAATAAGGCTTCTTTTTATTATATTTATAATGATGAGTGTTGAACCAACCATTTCGGGCACTCATCAATTGTAGAATAAATTTTCAACCCTAAACTTTGTATTATGAGATCGATGAATTCCCCCTTGGTGATGGCTTTTTTATTTTTACTCTTCGGCGCGTGTTCTGAAGACGAGGTTGTTTCTACAACCCATGATCTTGAAACGTCTGAAACCCCTGTCTCTTACACCGAGATCATCACACCGGAAATGCTCCCATTTATTTCGCAGCGTGATCAGGAGATCATTGGTAGTGAGTTATCTGGTAAGATCCTGGGCTCGTTAGAGGTTCCCGGTGAGCGTAATACTGCACGACAACAACAGGTACTTGGTCCATTTACAGGGGCAGCTACACTGCGGCAAACGACGAGCAATGGCAGGTTCTTCCTTTCCGGGTTTCCCGGTATTGCAGCCGGAATTTATTTTTGTGATATTTTCAATTCGGAGTTTTCTGTCACGGTTCAGCCTGGTGATTTCCCTATATTACAGGGAGCAAGCCGTGAGGGATACAGTAATGCGGTAAATAGGGTAGATGGTATCGTTACCGTTACGTCAGGACAGACGACAACCTATATCACGCGTAGTATTATTATTAGGACCAATCTCCTTGGCCAACAGATCAATGCCGGGCCTTTTCCGCGGGACTTGAGGGGTAATGTATACACCTACTCCATTTTCAGGTTGCATTAAGCTATTTTATACGATAGCCAGCGGTGATCGTGACAGTAAACGCATGGTTAAATAATGAAATAAATTCCGTTTCCGTTGTTGGCGAAAAATCTCTCAAATACCCGCCAATAACGCCTAAGCGGAATTTATTTTTAGTATGAAGAATACCGATCTCTGCTTTACCTCCAATACGGGTGTTGTTATACCTGTAGCCTGTAAAGAAAGGACTTTCAGCATCGTTACTCCCCATCAAGATATCGAGGGTGGGGCCAATGCCCACAAAGAAAGAAACGTCTTCCATCTCTAGCCGGGGCCGGAATGTGGTATTGAAATGAATGTAGTTTTTCTGTTCGATGATCTCACCAATTTCCGGCGTGACATTATCGATTTCCTGCTCTCCGCCAATGCGGACGTAACCTATTTGAGAGGACAAGGAAAACCATTCTTTTTCCAAATAATCCAGCCCAATGGATCCAATATAATTCACAACCCTTGTATCTAATATTGCCAGGTCATCTTCATTAGAAAAAGAACTCAAAATTATGCCATTATCAATTTTTAAGTATTGAGCCGATATGGAAAAGCTGGTCAACCATAAAGCAAAAAAACATAATGGCCTCATAATCTTGTATTTATGTGATACGGTATGGAGTAAATCCAGTAAAGCAGTAACAATTATAAAGATAACGAGCCTTTTTTTAAATTATTTCGACATGCAAAGTTCAATGAAAAAGGAATCCTCTTGGTAGAAGCTTAGACGGAATGTAGGCCAAAGATGGTTAAAATCACTATCGAAAAATGCCTCCCGGATAATAATTTATTACTAGGCACTCAACCATAAGTTAATTCTGCACATACATGCATCAAAAAACGTGTGGCTTAGCCAAGGATGGGTTTGTATTTTTATTTCTTAATTAATAAAAAAGACCGGCTCTTTTTTGTTGGTGGCCTCTTTTTTAACCTAAACTAAAACAATGACCATGAAAAAAATTTCATTTATTTTCATGCTGTCTACCATTTTGGTGGTATCGCATGCGCAAAACAAGGAGACGTTCCGTTTTGTCGATAAGTCCGGCGAGATGGAAATTGAAGTACCGGAGTACGCCCAGCAACATTATCTTGGGGAGGAGTTTACCAAAAAGTTCTATGCATTAAAAGAAAAGTATGTGTATCGGCCAGAAGCCAGTTTCAACTCGCCTACACCTGCTTCTATCACCGAGAAACCCTCTATTTATAACTCCCTCAAAAAACTCGATAAGTATTACAAAAAGCAACTCAAGAAAGGAACGGTCCAACAAGAGGAGGTAAGAGCATCCCTTTCTAAAGCTTTGGCAGTAGGTTATTCCATAAGATACGCTGATACTTCTGATTTGGAAACCATCCTTTGGAAAACCAAAGACATAGCCGAGATAGAGAAGATCTTTACAGAAAAAATAGTACTGAATTGAGGTTGAAAAATGTAAGCTGTGATCATTTTACTTCACAACCTCAGTTTCGATTTAAAATCATCGTAGCCTAGGCTTAACATGAGGTTTAGCATATAATTTCACGGCCTTTAAACCGGGGAGTAGCTTCCGTTCTACAATAAAGCAGATTCTGGCTCTCCCAATGCGCCCTCTCACGACTACCGGCCCGGAATGACGATCATTTTTTAATCGAGTCCAGATTCACAGGTTCTTTGTTGCGCCTATCCCAGGGCACGGGTATCAAGAATGACGACCTAGGGGGGGAGAAATGAGATCGGCTTATGCCTAAGCTTAGTTTTCAAGGAAACCATGTGTAGGTTCAAACTCACCGGGTATTAAACTGGTACCCTTGAACTGGTACGCGTTTGCAACGCGTACCCATTGAGTCCTAAGGGGGCACTGGCTCCAGCATTTGTAATGCGGGTCTCCAACGCTCACCGTAATCCAGGCGGAAAACTTCTTTTTGTGAAACCGGGACGAAGAGAGTTGCCTACCAAACTTATAACATTAAGCAATCTACCCAAGAGAGTGTTTTTGCAGGCGAGAAGATCAACAATTTTCAAGACCTTTTGATTTTTAACATATTACAGAAGTATGTCATAGTGGCCCTTGACTATGATTACTTCTTCTTCCTATCGTCGTCATCGCAATGACGGTTAAAATTATGGTTTTAGACGAGTTTGAATACTTTAATCCTAAGTCCAACTCAACAGGTTGGGGTAATTCCATCCCGGTCCATTGAACTTTTAACGATACGACCTAATACTTTCTACCACAACGGTAGTAATGATAAGGACGCCCCCGATAACCGTATTCCAGCTCGGTATTTCATTTAAGAATACTATACCCATAATGATCCCATAAATAGGCTGGCTGCTGCTGATAATGCTAGCAGTACTTATGGAAAAATGCTTGAAGCTCATGACAAAAAGGGTGTGGCCAATGGCCGTAGTCACGAGTGCTAAGGTGAGGGTAGGTAGCCATTGGTCCGCTATACCCGAAGTATCCCATAGGAACAGTACAGGCCATAATAGCACGGTTACCACCACGAGTTGGTAAAACATGAGCGTGGAGCCCGGGTAACGTTCTACTTTATGTTTCAGAAATATATTTCGCAGGGCATATAAAACAGAGGAGATGAGCCCAAGAACGATCCCCTTAGTGTAGTCGTCTTTTAGGTCAAAGCTTGGCGCCAAAAAGTAGATCCCCAGCATGGCTAAAGCCCCCAATAAAACGTGGGAGACCCTGAAACGGGTTTTGAGGATGATAGGCTCTAAAATAGCGGTAAAAGCCGGGTATGTAAATAAAGATAACATGCCTATAGCCACGGTAGAGTATTGCAAAGCAAAGAAATAGCAGATCCAGTGTCCTCCTAGCAGGAGCCCGCCGATGAGCAGCGCAGAATTGTCACGCTTGTTATGGATCTTTAAACTTATTTTCCACCACCAGCAGAATAAGCCTAAAAAGGCCATAGCTGCCAAGCACCTCCACCAGATAGTAACCGGCGGCGGCATGGTGATATACCTGCCCAAGGGGCCCGACGTACTCATGAAGATCATGGCGAAATTAAGCTCTATGATCCGTGATAGGTGTGCAGGAGTTTTCAAGGGTACAATGTTAAAGTGCGAAAATAGGAAAGATCGGGAAACCGAGAAGGCCCCTTTACGAAAGCTTTAACAGCTCATTAACATTTATTATAAAATCATTAACACGCCAATGAGCCTTATCCCGCTACATTCGAAAAAAAATCAACTTGTTATGAAAAATACAATGTTCATCATTTTTCTTTTGCTGGCCGGTGGGGCACTGTCCCAGGCTCAAAATACGATCTTGATCACGGACGATCAGGGGAATTCCAAATTGTTAGGCCAAGCTTCGGTAAAACAGCTCGAAAAGAAGCCGTTCAGGGAATGGTTTAAGCCCACTTATGATGATTACACAATGGATAAAGACGTAATTCGCCAGCTTTCCGGTCAAGCTGCCAATTTTGATTCCATTGCTCTTTTCATGGGTACATGGTGTGGTGACAGCCGCAGGGAGGTGCCTAGGTTTTATAAGGTGCTGAATGCTATAGGTTTTGACCGCCAAAAGGTCAATTTGGTGGCTGTGGATAGGACGTTCCAAAATTACAAACAAAGCCCTGGTAGGGAGGAGATTGGGTTGAACATCCACCGGGTTCCCACCTTTATTTTCTACAAAGATTCAATTGAGGTCGGCCGTATCGTAGAATCTCCTAAAATATCCTTGGAAAAAGATGTACTCACGATTTCAAAAGGTGAGGGATACACTCCTCATTATGAGGTTGTACAGGCCCTGGAGCGCCTTTTTGAAGAATACGAAGCGCAAGATGTACTGGCAATGAAAGATTCATTAGCGATAACCTACAAGGGCAAAGTGAAAAACAAGTATGAATTGAACACGTATGGGCTTGTCCTTTTTTCCTCGTTTCAAATGACCGAAGCGAGGGTAGCGTATGAGATCAACCGGTTGATCTTTCCTGCAGAAGCTTTACCACATACGAGTTTGGCTAGGTTTGAGTTGGTGCTGGGCAATAAAGAAACAGCGCTGAGTGACTTGGAAAAAGCACGAGCTTCCGTCCCGGGCAGCACGGAAATTGAAGAATTGATCACGAGCATCAAAGTGGAATAACACATTGTTTTTTGCCGGAGGGTAAAAACGATGTGTTCTTATATTGAAGACTAACGGTCCTACGATTGGAAAAAGTATTACAAGGAAGGTTCAAGATGCCCTATCAGCAGGGCTCTCAGCACTACATCGAAATATTTTTAAGATGGTGAGTGATGCCCAGGTGAGAAGGATGAGTACCAGGCTCAATGATAGAAGAGAAATTTCCATATCACTGAAACATTATGATTATAAATACACTAAAGAGAGTGAATATACCCATTAATGCAACAATGACTAAAGCCAGCTGTTTCTTACGGGCGCGTTCACTTTTTTTCCATTCTTTTAGTTCATCATAACTGGGTTTACTGTAAGCCTTGCCATACCATTGGTCTAACCTTTTCTTTAAAGTTGTTTTCCCCCCGAGGAGTTTGTGGTTATTCTTAATGCTTGTAAAAGCTTGACTGGCAAAACCCATAGTACGGATAGAACAAAAAAGGTGACTGGAAAGTCACCTTTTTTGTAAGAAATATTTTGATATTACTTATGCCAACTGGGCATCAAGCTTTTGAGATAAAACTCCTTTAGGAACCGCTCCTACTTGTTTGTCAACGATCTCACCCCCTTTGAATACAAGTAAAGTCGGGATGCTGCGTATGCCATATTTAGCAGAAACATTAGGATTTTCATCCACGTTCACTTTGCCGATCACGGCCTTACCATCATAATCACCCGCCAATTCTTCCACTACAGGCCCGATCATTTTACAAGGTCCGCACCATTCAGCCCAGAAATCAACAAGTACCGGTTGTTCGCCATTTACAACTTCTTCGAAATTGGCGTCCGTTAGTTCAATTGTCTTGCTCATTATTTTATTTTTTGTGAATTCCTTTACATTCAAATTGGAAACACAAATATAACAGAATTTCGTTCCTCATGTTGGCTAAGTCATTCATAATTAATATTGATGGTCTGATAGAGGACAGTTATTATTTGGTAAATATTGGGAAACCGGCGTTTGCCCGGAACCTGGACCCGGGATCTTCGATCCCGTTATTTGCGCCGGTACACCCTGGGCAAAGATGTAAAGATTTGGATACTGCACTGGTTTACTTATTATTGTTATCCTGGAATATCGATCCTAGGTCCGGATCATATCCTAATGTCCAGGACATATACTAAAATGAACCTTATACCTTATCTCATGCTTACCAGGATTTTGCATCTTTTACTGATTTTTGCAGGCGCACATCATGTCTTGCCAGCGCAAATTTTCCCGCTTCAGAATGCTCATGCACACAATGATTATGAACACAAACGCCCGCTGCTCGATGCTTTGGAGTTTGGATTTACCATCGTAGAGGCCGATGTGTATGCGGTGGATAACGAGTTGTATGTCTATCACGATCTTCCCGAGACCATAGATAAAAAACGGACACTGGAAAAGGTTTATCTCGCCCCGCTGGCCAGCCATATTGAACGTAACGACGGACAGGTATATCCCGGTGATAACGGCCCCTTTTTCCTCATGGTAGATTTTAAAAGTGCCGCTAAGCCTACCTACAAGGTGCTGGAACGTTACCTGCAAAAATATGAGCATATCCTTGTTCGCGCGTCTGCTGAAGGTGATACAGGTCCCGTGCATGTGTTTATCTCGGGAAACCGGCCGATCAAGAGGGTACTGGCAGGTAATAGCAAATTCGCGGTCTTAGATGGACGTCCTTCCGATCTTGGAAAAAATATTTCCCCTGCGCTTATGCCCATCATCAGTGATCATTATAAAAGACATGCCGCCTGGGACGGTACCGGGGAAATGCCAGCGAAGGATAAAGCGGCTATCTCCAAGCTGGCAGAACGTGTGCACGGGGAAGGGAAAAAGCTAAGGCTATGGGCGATACCTGATACGCCTGCGGTTTGGGAAGCCCTGCTCTCGCTGGGTGTGGATTATATTAACACGGATCGGTTACAGGCGTATCATGAATTTATGCAGCAACGGGGTGCTGAGTGATGTGCTGCCAGGGAAGATTACTGGGGAGCGCTGGTTTTGCGATGGGTAGTTTTTCGTCTTGATCATGGTGAGCGTTGGAGACCCGCATTACAAATGCTGGCTTGGGTGCCCCTTGGTACTCAATGGGTACGCGTTGCAAACGCGTACCAGTTCAAGGGTACCAGTTTAATACCCGGTGAGATAGAACCTGCACATTGCTTTCTTGAAAACTAAACCTACCTCATTCCACCCCTTGATCAACATTCCTTACTTTCTCACACCGTCATTTCCTTTGCATCCTGTGCGTTGGGCTAGGTGTGACAAGCCCCATTGGGATCACTACGTAGGAATCTGCGAAGTCGTGAAACGAAAACCCGGTACACTCAAAAAAAACGGTTCACGTTCAACGACCCAGCAGATCCCGGCGCTCACACAAGCCTGCACCCTTACCACCGGCCGGAATGACGATCCTTTTTAACCTAAACCTGGAGAAATTGAGTCATGTCATCCCCACTTTAAGCATTTTTTGAAAATGTTTCCATTACCTGCGACATACCCTGTTCTTATCGTCATCGCGAACCTAGCGTGCTGGCCTTAGCGATGCGTGAAGCGATCTCCCACTCGTGGAACGAGAACAGGTTCCATTCGATCACACACGAGAAGGGGGCAGCTTCGTAACCGGCCCACTGGCCACGCCAGGCTCGCTGTTACGATTATTTTTCCCGTTTTGTCCATCCCCACTCCATGCATTTTCGGGAAAATAGCACCACTCGCCATGATGGTAAAAACAAAAGCCTCTAACCATACTCAGCGATGATCAGCAACTGTTTTTGAGATTGCTACACCCAAATTCAACCTTGAACCCGACTACCTGAACAGGGCATGGTCATGGATGTACCTGTTCAGTTCTTCTTCGTAGTTTTTACCTATTTTGAGTTCGTTTCCTGCTACCCATATGTTTTTCAGGTGCAGGTTTTCAATGTAATCGACGTTAATGATGTAGGATTTGTGAATCCTGATGAAACGGCCTTTGGGCAATACGTCGGCCAGTCTTTTGAGTGATAGTAGCGTGAGGATGCTGCGTTGATCCTCGAAATGGATCTTGACATACTCTTGGTAACCTTCGATGAAACAGATCTGGTCCAAGCGTATGCGGTGAATTTTATAATCTGATTTCACAAACAAAATGCCTTTGTTCAAGGCCCTTCGTGTGGTCTCACTAATATTCTGACTTTCATTTTTATCTTTCAGCGTCTTCATTTCCACCAGGCCCCTGGCCTTTTCAGCCGCTTGCTTGAATCGTTCAAATTCTATCGGTTTCAGCAGGTAGTCCACGGCACTGAGCGCATAGCTTTCCAGGGCATGGTCAGAATAAGCGGTGGTGAAGATCACTTCCGTTTTATAAGAGCGTATGGTCCTGGAAAATTGTAGGCCATTTACCTGTGGCAAATTGATGTCCAGCAGGATCAGGTCTATTTCATCCAGGTCATTCTCTTCAAAGCAGTCTAGGCAGTTACTGTATTGCCCGGCCAGGGTCATGAACGGGAGCTGATCAATATAATGCGTGAGTATATTCCTGGCGTGTACTTCATCATCTACTACCAATGTCCGTAAAGTCATAATGTGTCGATTAGATGGAAAGATTGATTTTCAGGTTTATCTCGAAGGTTTGAATCCCTCTTTTGATGTTAAATTCATGTTGCCCGGGGTAGAAGAGGTTCAACCTCCTGCGGGTATGCTCAATGCCCAAACCCTTGTGAAGGTCGCCGCCCTCTAGCGTACTACTCCGTCCATAGCTATTCCGGGCATTGAATGTAAGTATATTGTTATCTATGGTTACCAAAATGTAGATATAACCGTTTTTATTCCGGGACAGGTCACTGTGCTTAAAGCTGTTCTCTACAAAGTTGATCAATAAGAACGGGACAATTTCCTGGTCCCCGATCTCCCCGGTAATATTAAAGGTAACGCTCTCATCCCGAAAGCCTTTTTCTTTTTGCAGCGCTGCATACTGCCTTAAAAAATTAACTTCTTTTGCCAATAATACCCGGTCAGTGCTGCATTCGTAGAGCATGTAGCGTAGCATTTTAGAGAGATTGATCACGATATCCCCGGCCCGGGCAGGGTCAAGAACACACAAAGAGTAAATATTATTCAGCGTATTGAATAAAAAATGGGGTGTGATCTGGCTTTTGAGCAAGCTTAGCTCCGATTGATAATTCGCCAGTTTTATTTCTTTTTCTTTTCGTAAAAATGTTATGCGCTGGTGGTGGATCCAAAACGAAAGAAGAGCGGCAAGCAAGGCCAGCAGAACGATAAACCACCATGATTTCCAAAAAGGAGGTGGATTGACAATGGCAATAGAACGGTAATCCCCGAACCCCAGGTTTTTCTCATTATAGGCTTTCACCTCTAGCAGGTAGCTTCCGTAGGGTACATTTTCATAGAAAATAAGGTTTTCCCTTGCGTCTTGTATTTGCCAGGCTTCTTCCCAGCCTTTGATTCGGTAGCTGATCCGGTTGGTTTCAGGGGTAACATAGCTGGGGAAATGCACGTTGAGGCCTAGGGATTTTTCCTCGCTGGAGAGCGTTATTTTAGCTCGCTCATCCAGGTGATGCTCCTTGTAGTAAAGTATCATCCTGGTTTTCCCGGATTTTTGCTGTTTGAAATTCGCTGGGTCAACATACACTAGCCCACGGTTAGTACCGAAGACCAGCAGGCCGTTTCCCTTGGGCAACAGGCCATTTTTGGTGAATTCATTGCTAGGCAGGCCATCATAAAAGTCAAACCTTTGGAGGCTGTCCTTGGCAACATGGTAATACCATAATCCATTAACTGTGCTGATCCACAGTGCACCTTCATGATCCTGTAATGTGGCATAGGTACGAGCATGGTTTTGCGCTAATTTGTGATCGCTGAAGATCTGTAAAGTGGCGATGTTCAGCCGGTACATGCCCCCGGAGGAAGAAAGGAAATATTCTTCCGGCTCATGACCCGGGGTGATCTTGAAAATGTTGTCACTCAAGGCGGGGTGGATGCCAGCAGGTGCCGGTTTTTCTACTTTACCCGTAGCAGGGTCAAAGATAAAAACACCGTAGTTTTCGCTGCCTATAATGACCCGGTCATCATTACTGTAGATCATACACCGTGTCTTAATTGGGTCCCGGGCTTGCTGTGATGGAGATATCCCAGCGGATAGGTCGATGATCTCACTATGATGTGTGTAGGGATTATATTTTACAACAAAAAACCAGAACGATATATACAAGTTGCCCTGCGGATCTTCAATGATCTCGTATACCCGGCAGTGTCCCGGGTGACCGTATTCGGCGGCCATATCCTTGTACCTGGCAAGCAGGTCATTTTTCACCTGGCCGGTGGAGGGGTCGTAAAGACTTAGTCCTTCATAATGCCCGATCCAAAGCTTACCGGTCTTGTCGAAGTGCAGCGCCCGGATGATATTGCTGGGCAGGTCTTCCCGGATGATCCTTTTAAAGTTAAAGGCCGTATCAAATTCAAATACACCGTTTTCCTGTGATCCTACCCATGTATGCCCCCTTTTATCTTCGGCAATGGCCCTCACCGTGCCGATTTCTACCCAGCCATCCTTCAGCCTTACCCGGTTCACTTTGCCGAACAGCTCCCGGTTCCGGTGATGAGAGAATATCCCCTTGTCCCGTGTGCCTACCCACAAAATGCCCTCGTTGTCCTCGTACAACGACATGATATCGTTGCTAGGGAGCTTGTTTTGCTCATAGGTATGGTAAGAGGCTTGTTCAACGATCAGCCTTGCATCGGTCCAGTGTTCTCCTTTGGCTTTCTTTAGCCGGAAAAGCCCGTTATTTTCCGTGGCCACCCATAGGGCGCTGTCACGGCTGACCACTACATCGCGCACAAGGGTAATACTCACCTTTGCCGGGGCTGAGTCTTTTAAAAAACGGTCTAGGTTACGCAGGATGGATTGAGCAACAGAAAATACAGAATCCACTTTGGGAGCATTGAAATAGGTATCCGTTAATTCCCGGGTTGACATAAGCCGGGTCACGATCGGGCGCATTCGCTTTTGAGGAGACATATACTTCTCCAGTTTTTTGTTCAATTTGCTCAACGCATGTGGCTGAAATAGGGAGTCTGAAGGGTTCCATAGGTAGGCGTTGCTAGCCGAGCTTAGCCAGGTTTGGTGCACATGGTCTTGTGTAAGGTGCAGGATGAGATCATTTTCGGGAAGCGCTACCGGGGTGAACCGGGAGGATCGTGAAGAATATACCACCAATACCTGGTTATAGCTATCAAACATCCAGATGTGATCCTGGTCGTCTTCTTCCAGTTGTGATATACGGTTACTGGCCGGGCCTTCCCCCGGGGCCGCAGTGGCAAGGAATTTTTTGACCCTGTGGCCATCAAAACGGTTGATCCCGTTCACCGTGGCAATCCATATAAACCCGTATTGGTCCTTTAGGATATCGGTTACAGAATAGCTTGTGAGCCCTGCCTGGATGGGTAACGAGCTGAAAGTAGCAAAATCCGGCGGAACGGTATGCTTTTCTCGTGCTTCTAAAGGCGGCTGCACAAACATATATGCGCTAAGAAAGGACAGGAAGGTAAAGGCCTTGAACATACCGAGCTGTTGAAGCCTACAAACCTAGCCGCCATGGGCTTTCAATCTTGATCCACAGACTTTACTAAAACATTATTTTTGTGTTAATCCTACCCGCTGTCAATCTGCTAAAGTCTACAGATTGACACGTTTAAATGATTTTTGAGCCTGTTCATTGACTTTGTCGGTTTGGCTTTTCTTCAATGCCTAGCTTGGCATAAAATTTAAAATGAACCATAAGCTCAAATGAAAAAAATTTACCGTTCTGTCTTACTCTTTATGATCGGTTTTGTGCCGGGGGCTCTCCTGCTGGCACAGGGAACCGATGCATCCATTTCCGGCTCTGTCATAGGCCCGGGAAATGAGCCACTACCGGGCGCTACGGTAGTGGTAAAGAACGAATCTACCGGCTTTCTTACCGGGACTATTACAAATATGGATGGCGTATACAGCATGAAACAGATGCCGGTAGGAGGCCCTTACGTAGTGGAGGTATCTTACGTAGGCTTTCAAAAACAGGTGAAAAAGGGGTATTCGCTAAGCCAGGGAGAGAAGCTGAAGGTGGACTTTAACGTATCAGAATCAGCGGTAGAGCTAGATGAGATCGTAGTCAGTGGTTCTAGCTTTAAAAGCCGGGACAGCCGGCTCTCTGCCGCTACTTCTGTTTCGGCTGCAGACGTAAAATCGCTCCCTGCCAATGACCGGAATTTTAACAACTTGGCGGCTCTTTCTCCCCTAGTAGGTGACGGTACAAACATCGCGGGTGCCAGCAGCCGGTCTAACGGCATTTTGATTGACGGGGTAAACGCCCGGGAGGCTAGTTTCGGGGGAGGCGGTGATTCGCCGTATCCGCTTTCCCTGGAAGCACTACGCGAGTTCGAAGTAGTTACAAATTCATATGACGTCATTGACGGTATGGGGGCGGCCGGCGCGATCAAAGCGGTCACCAAATCCGGAACGAATGAATTTCACGGCAGTGTTTTTTCCTATTGGTGGGATGCCCGCCTAGCGGCTGACCAAGACCTGAGGGGACGCGATGTGCTGGGAGATACCAAAAACCAGCGAGGGTTTTCCATAGGCGGCCCTATCATTAAGGACAAGCTTCACTTTTTTGCTGCCTATGACGGGGAGCGGTTTGAAGAGGATTTTGACCTTTGGTCACAAACGGATGAGGAGGGTGTGTTACAAAGCAACAGCGGTGGCAGGATATCCGTTGCGGACATGGAGCGCGCGCTTTCGATCCTGAGAACACCCCGGTACGGGGTGGGAGATGGCCAGCAGTATGGCTTTTTCCAGCGAACGCGTAAGCTAGACACGTGGTTCCTCCGGCTGGATTGGCAGCTTAATGATGCTCACAGGCTAACCTTCCGGTACAATACCAACAATTTCGAACGGCCCAATATGAACAACAGCGATATTGGTCGTCATGGATTGATCTCGGCTTCCTATGATTTTATCAACAAGGGGGCGAACGGCATGCTGGCGCTTCGCTCACAACTGACCTCTAACATCACCAATGAGTTCAAGGTCGGGTATTTTTATAATGAGCGGGGGAATAAGATCACTACCGGTCGCCACCCGCAGTTATGGATCCTGGGCCAGTCAGAAACGGCACCCGGGGTGTTTGAAGATTATACACTGATCCCACGGTACAACCGCTGGACTCCCGAAGACCAAACGAACTATTCGTACAACATCATCAATAATACCTATTTCTCTGCCGGCCGGTGGAACGTAACCCTAGGTACGAATAACCTAGTCACGAACAGCCAAGGCATTTACACCCATGATACACAGGGCCGGTTTGATTTCTTCTCCCTGGACGCGCTGGAGCGAGGCGAGCCGGACCGGTATAGGAGAAAGTTTACCAATCCCGGGCAGGAGCTGATCGACCCGGTGGATATCTGGATGTACGACCTTTCATTTTATGGGCAAATGTCATCCGAGGTGCTTCCTAATCTTGAAGCTACGCTGGGGCTGCGTTATGACCTGAACATATTCGGCACGAAAGCAGATTATAACGCTACCTTGGAGGAGGAGCTGGGCTTCAGGAACGATACCTCTCCCGTAGACTGGAATAATCTTCAGCCTCGCCTGAACCTGAACTGGGACGTGACCGGCGACGGGAGAAATGTTGTCAATGCAGGGGCCGGTTGGTTTGTGGGCCAGGTGGTGACCCGGCCCTACATTTACTCGCTCATCGATAACGGCATCCGTTACACCGGTGTGGACGTTTTCCGTGGAGACGTAGATGAGAGTGGGAATCCCGTGGTGCTCCCTACCCCCGACTATGAACTATATGACCGTGACTATAACAGCATTCCCGGTGAGGGACTGACCAACAGTGAGTTGTATCCTTCCCAAGGTAGTGCGGCACAGGTAGTCAGGTTTGTAGATGAAGACTTTCAACTGCCCATGTCGTTCCGTGCCAGCTTCAGTTATCACCGGTATGTTACGGATTGGCTGAGGGTAGGCGCCAGCGTATTCTACAGCAAAACGAACAACCTGTATACCATGGAAAATGTGAACCTACAGCGCGATGTAGCGTTCAGGCTGGAAGGCGAAGGAGGCCGTGAGGTGTATACCCCTTTAGCGGACTTTACCACGGACAACAGGGGGGCGAGCAATTTCAGGACGGCGCGGATCTCTAACCAGTTTGAAGATGCATTGATGTTTACCAACGGCTATGAGAAAAGCTTTAAGTCTATTGTACTAGATGCTGCCCTCGTCCTGCCGCGAGCTGGAAAGCTGAATGTGAGCTATACCATGGCGGAAGCCCGGGGCGCGGACAGGTTCAGGAATGAGGACGACCAGCGCTTCACCGGTGTATCCTACTTTGATTATGATTTCATCAATGACGGGTTTTCTCCACAGGACTTTAGTGATAAGCTGCTGGTCAACCTGACCACCCCTAAGTTTGGAGGAACTACCGTGGGAGTATTCTTCAATGCCGTGAGAAGGGGCCGGTTTTCAGCTAATATTGCGAGGACAGACCTCAACGGCTCCAAAGTTCGCTCCGGTACGGGTTTTACGGCATTTATTTATGATCCTTACGACCCGCAGACGGTAGCGTTACAAGGTGAAGAGTTTGCCGCCGACCTGCGTTCGGTATTTGAAAACGCTGCCCCGGAAGTAAGAGAGTACTTGGAGGACAACATCGGCAGGTATGCCCAGCCTAATGGTGGACTGAAACCCTGGAGAACGGAAATGAACGTGCGTGTCACGCAAGAGATCCCCATAGTGAAAGAGCACAGGCTGGTATTTAACGTGGACTTTTTCAATTTCCTTAACCTGCTGAACGACGAATGGGGCGGGTATGACAATATCATCAACGAGGACCTTTACAACATTGAGAGCTTCGATCCCAATACCCGGCAGGTACAATATAGCGTACGCACCAACTATGGCGAGGTTAGAAAAGAGGGGAATGGATTTACGGTGATGATGGGCTTGAAGTATGAATTTTAAGGAATGATTTTGGTTTAGTTATATTCCACAACATTCGTGTTGATTTAAGTTGAGGAAGGCACCCCTTAGGAGGTGCCTTCTTTGTATAAGTTCATGAAACTCGAATGGTTAATCGTGCCAATGAATGCATCGCCCGGGATAGTCGAAATTTTCGGTACCCGGGAGCTAATGAAGGTTAGCATAAGAATCCATTGAAGCTTTTCAATTAAATACGTTGTATTACATGCTTGTAGAACGCCACTGGGCATTCTTTTATGTTCGATTTAAATAGCACTTCGCTCTTGCCATGGGGTGAATCATCTATGATTGCCATTGATGACCCGGTAGAGGAAAATTAGGTTATCGAGCATAGAGCGGGAAACCGGCGCTAAGCTGGAAAAGATTGATTGAGGCTTCTTCCCCTTCAAGAAAGTTTTCGCCATCTTCATCCAACGTACTCGAGAGACTAAAGCTGTATCTTAAGTTAAAGCTCAATCCCGAGGCTAATTCATACCCAGCTCCAACGGCCAGCTTGACGTCTACACCGAGGTGGTCATCGGTCACGTTTTCATCGTCAATAGCGAAGCCTGCCAGGTCTACATTTACATCATAAGATTCATTGCCCCGGAGTAAAAAATCAAATACAGGCCCTGCCTCAAACGTTACACCGGAATTACTATGATATTTCATCAATGCAGGGAGACTAAGATAGTTGAGCCTTCGCCGTGCTTCGATTTCAATGGATTGGCCTGTAGAAATATCCGTTCGTGTGATTGTTCCGCCCTGGTTTGAGTACATAAGTTCACCTTGAACCCCCCAGTTATCATTAATACCAAAGTTGACAAAGCCGCCTAAATGAAACCCCGCCAAGGCACCAATATCCAAATCGTCGAACCCGGTGGGAGGTTCATAACTAAAGGTAGAAACATTTAAGCCACCTTTCACTCCAACTTTGATCTGCCCTTGCGCAACAAAGCAACTCAATAACAAAATGACTAAAATAGGTAGATGTTTTTTCATGGTATGTAGTGTTAATATTAGTTTGCTTGCTGGTAAAAGTAGAAGTCCTTAACTAAGGAGGAGGTTTCCCAGGGGATCTGCTGGTTGTTGGATTTCTTCATGACACTTACACGCACTTGCTTGAACAGGTCTTCTAGCTTAAGCCCGGGCTTATAAATGTGCTTAAGTATTTCTTGGGTGTAAAGGCCATTCTTTCCGAATCCGTCGGATGCCGTTTTGCCGGGGGCTGTGGCGAAGGCTACGATGGTGCCTGGGGGAGCGTCGGTACCGGTGAGCCCTACGGTGCTGTCACCTTGGCGGGTTTGCAGGTTTTTGAAGGGATTGTTCCGGCAGGCGTCTAGGATGATGATGCTTGTCTCTACTTCCATCAATTCCATTTTGGTCAATATCCCGCCGGTATCGATGCAGGTAGCAGGTATATCTTCGGCCTGGTTGAGTTCCACATCCACGGGTACAAGGTAGTTCCTGCCTGCGTTTTGGATACCATGGCCCGCATAAAAAACAACACCGATCTTGTATTCTTCCAGTTTGAGCAGGTAGTTGCCAATTACCTTCTTCATTTCGGCCGCACCGAGATTTTGAAATTTCATAACTTCGAAACCAAGCTTCTCCAGTGCAGTGTTCATATCGTAAGCGTCGTTTTTTGGATTATCCAATCCTGTGGCATGAGTGTAGTCGCTATTACCAATGACCAGTGCCAATCCGCGGTAGCTCACCTTCTCTGCTTCTTTGTAATAGATCTTCCTGGAAAAATTCGATTCACCAAATTCATCGGTAAGCTTTATTTCAACACGATTTTCACCAGGCGCCAGGTTAAGGTTGGCGATGTAAGTGTAGGAGCATTTTTTGTCGTAGGTGGGGATATCTTTAAGCTCCTCAAAGTTTTCTCCGTTGAGGCGTACACTCACATCGATCTTATCTGCATCGGATTTTAAGCAAAGTTGCAATGAAAATATGCCTACATCAGTCCTAAAATGATTTCTCACCGGGCTGATCCAACCCATACCGGGCTTTTTACCTTCTTTTTGTTCAAATTTCTCCAGGTCCAAGCTGTATACATCGTCATTGACCACGCCGGAGTTTTCGGGATCCTCTTCTATGATCTTGATCTTTTTTTTGTGGTACTTCGTTATGTCCTCGAACTGGACCTGTCCTTCGCTCGAGGGTAGCTGAACGAAAGATAGCTTAGAGCCGAATCCATCACCATACCCGGCTTTGATGTAATATTTTTGACCCTTGATCACACCGAAGCTGACCGTTTTCGATGTAAATACGGAAGCTTTGAGCTTCAAGTCAATCGCCCCTTCGTTATACACCCGGTAGGTCATCCTTGAGCCGTTAGACAAATGACCTATCGTTTTATTGTTTACCTGGGCTTGGAAGACTACCGCCCCTCCTTGGAACTGTTTCGGCCTGAAAATGTGGATTTCGGCATACCCTGCTTCCATGGTAGTAGAGGAAGCGCTCATGAAGAACACGAGAAAGGTGAGAGAGACCGTCTTTAGCAACATAATTAACAAAATAGTTATAATTTTTTTTAAGCTCAAAGAATTCTCTTTACAAGAATACAGCCATTTTGATCTAATTCCTGCTGTACCCAAGACGGTAGACCTAATGTAACGCCTTTTACCCTTAAAAAGGGGCAAAAGTTTACTTGAAAGATTTAGGTTATTTGTTGGTATTGCCTGGTTATTAATCTATTGGGTAAGGGATATAAACGAAATTGGTGAAGTTATCATCTACCACGAACAGGCAGCAAAACTCATCCGGGTCCTTGTAGCTTTCCTTGAATTCGGCTTCCCCTTCCCCTAGTATGATCTCGCGCTGGATGAACTCGTCCAGGTACGAAACATTGTAGTTCCAGTGCGTGGCCAGCTCGGTTTTGCCAATAAGCAGTTGGCCGATGGGGAGATCAATTTTAGACACCGGGAAGATGGGGTAGTCGGAAAATCCCCTTTTCCGGACCTGGTAGGAGGCCTCTTTCAAAGTGTCGGCCACCACCACGAAATCTTGGGAGATGGAGCCTAGGTACTTACCGTTCAATTCCGGGTCGTTATTCATAGTCCAGATTTGCCTTTCACACAAAACTACAAACTTTCGGATACCGGCAGTTTTGAAGCGGACATTAATATTGCTTAGCTTTAATACCGCACTAAAAAACACGAACACTAAGCTCCCCGGAAAATACGAAAGTCGCCACTAGGGACTTTCCGGGCGCAGTACCTACAAAAATGCGTATGGATCGGATCTTCACTAACATGTACTACATCGGCTTTATTTTATTATTCCTATGCCTTACGGCTTCCATTTCTGCCCAAAGCCCGGGCGAAACACTCAGGGAGGGATACCAGCATAGGAATACCTTGGCAGGCAAGTCTTTGCTCAAGAACTACCCGGCCAGGAACATTGGACCGGTAGTTCAAGGAGGACGTGTAGTAGATATAGATGTGTACACGAATAACACCAACAAATACTTGGTAGCGTTTGCTTCCGGGGGTGTTTTTAAAACTAACAATAACGGCATTACTTTCGAACCGGTCTTCGATGGCGTAGATGCATTGGGGATAGGGGATATTGCCTTGGCACCGTCAGACAATCGTATTCTTTACATCGGTACCGGTGAAAAGAACAGCAGCCGGTCCAGTTATGCTGGTACAGGTGTCTACAAGTCTACCGATGATGGGAAGACTTGGCAGCATCTAGGACTTACCGATTCCCAGCATATAAGCCGGGTGATCGTTCATCCGGATAACCCGGACATCGTATGGGTGGCGGCACTGGGTGCGCTCTACACGCACAACGATATGCGCGGGGTCTTTAAAACTACGGATGGCGGAAAAACTTGGAAGAAAACATTGTTTGTCAATGACAGTACCGGTATTACCGATCTTATTATTAACCCTCAAAACCCTGGCCAGCTATGGGCAGCGAGCTGGGAGCGCACTCGCAC
Organism: Fulvivirga sp.; assembly: GCA_028280565.1. GTDB lineage: Bacteria > Bacteroidota > Bacteroidia > Cytophagales > Cyclobacteriaceae > Fulvivirga. The sequence goes on along the minus strand of JANQLQ010000147.1, from coordinate 90,025 downwards.
CAGTGGGAGTTTTAAAGGCAACGGCCCTGGGTCTCGTATCTATCGCTCGGACAATGGCGGGGAGAGCTGGTTCAAAACCATGGATGGTTTTCCCGAAGGACCACAGGTAGGGCGGATCGGCCTGGCCGTGAGTCCTTCTTCTCCCAGTGTGGTGTATGCTTTTTTAGATAACCAGGCAGAAGAAAAGGAACAGCAAGAAGATAAAGAAGAAAAGCTAAGGCCCATTGATTTTAAAACCATGACCCGGGATGCTTTTGTAGCGCTGGAAGAGGACGAACTCAACACGTTTTTAAAAGACAACGGTTATCCCCAAAAATACAATGCTAGCAGGGTAAAGAGAGAGGTAAGAGCGGGGAGATACACGTTAGAAGATATCGCCAATTATTTTGGTGATGCGAATGCCAATCTTTTCAATACCTCTGTGGTGGGAGCAGAACTCTACCGTTCGGATGATTCAGGTATCACCTGGAAGAAAATGAATAGCTATGACCTTGACGGGGTATATTTTACCTATGGGTACTATTTCGGTGAGGTCCGCGTAGCCCCGGATAACCCGGACCAAGTTTATGTATTTGGGGTACCCTTGCTCAAATCCAATGATGGCGGTGTGACCTACGCCCGGATCGACTCATTGGGAGATGTGCATGTAGACCACCAGGCCTTGTGGATCAACCCCAATGACCCGGATCACCTGAGGCTGGGCAATGATGGGGGGCTGTACGAAAGTCATGACGGGGGCGCCTATTGGCGACATATCAATAATATGCCCGTGGGACAGTTTTACACGGTAAACATAGACATGGAAAAGCCTTACAACGTATATGGCGGGCTGCAGGACAACGGTTCGCTGGTAGGCTCTTCTAAGTCTGTTCCCAACCGCACGGCCCACTGGCAGCGTGTATTTGGCGGGGACGGTATGTTCATCGCCCCAGACCCAAGGGATGCTCACCTGGTGTATACCGGGTTTCAATTTGGTAACTACTATAAAAAGGACCGAAAAACCGGTGAAACCACTAAAATTACGCCACAGCATGACATCGGGGCGCCTAAGCTGCGATTCAACTGGAGAACCCCCCTGGTGTTAAGCACTCATAACCCGGACATTGTTTACCTCGGTGCCCAGCAGCTCTACCGGAGCATGGACCAAGGAGAAAATTGGACGGCGATCAGCCCCGACCTCACCCAAAACCATGTACAGGGAAATGTCCCGTTCTCCACCATCACCGAGATCTCCGAGTCGCTATTGAAATTTGGGTTGATCTATGTAGGTACGGACGATGGAAACGTTCATGTTTCTACCAGCGCAGGAGATGAGTGGCGGCAGATCAGTGCCGGGCTTCCCAATGATAAGTGGGTCAGTAGCGTATTTGCTTCGCCCCATGATGAGGCTCATGTTTTTGTAACACTGAATGGCTACCGTGACGATGACTTCAATGCTTATGCCTATAAGAGTGAAGACCAGGGAAAAACATGGCAGTCGGTGACGAATAATTTACCCAATATGGTGGTCAATGATCTTATTCAAGACCCTGTAAACCCTAACCTTCTTTACCTGGGGGGAGACAACGGCACCTATGTAAGCTTAGACAGGGGCTCCTCCTGGCAGTTGGTCAACGCCATTCCCAACGTAGCTTCTTATGACCTGGTCGTTCATCCGCGTGAACATGAATTGGTGGTAGGAACACATGGAAGAAGCATTTTCGTGATGGATGTTAAGCCTTTGCAAGCCGTGGCGGGTAGGGTAAGTGAACCTATCGTTGCTTTCCAATTGAAGGACATTAAATTTTCAGACCAATGGGGCGAGAAAAGGTATCCCTACCTGCAAGCCAATATCCCGGGATTGGACCTAAGATATTACGTAGGGCAAAAGGCGGAAGAGATCAAGATCGAGGTATACAACGAAGATAATGAGCGGGTCCGGACGCTCTCTGCTCCCGCGGCCGCCATAGGATTTCATTCCGTGCCATGGGATTTGAAAATCATGAGTTATCCTAAGAAAAAGCGAAAAGCAGCGCCGAAGCCTTATTATGCGCCTAAGGGTAGGTATAGCCTGAAGTTCATCAACGGGGATGCCGAGGATGTGGTATCTTTTGTGGTGAAGTGAGGTCTTGGGTAAGGGCATTTGGTATAAGTGTCCCAAGATCATCGCAAGAGTGTGAAAAATAGAAACGGTCGCTTGCCTTTTAGACGATTGACGGCTATTCATTAGGCCTCCTGCCGGTTTAGGGTTGGGTTGAGATAGTGTTTATCGAAGGATGGCAGTTTTTTGGCAGAAGTAGGCCGGGTTGAAAACCCTGGCGATCATTAAAAAGTCACAAGTTGCAAACTTGTTGCATTTTCAGGCGGATTAGATGTTTTCATACCTAAGGCTTAAAAAGCTAACCGTGATTGTGGTCCTGTTCGATAGATTTCATTAATTTAAAGTAGATGAAGACAGAATATCTACAGTATATATCGATCGATCCAGCCATAAGATTTGGCAAACCCTGTATCAAGGGGACTAGGATAGCTATCTCGGACATTTTACAATGGATGTCCTCCGGGATGTCCAAGGAAGAAATACTTGCCGACTTCCCGTCACTAAAAGAAGAGCACCTGCAGTCCGCTCTTTTTGTGGGATTAAACTTAGGGCTATGAGCAAGAGCTAAGCAAAGAATTAAACCTGTTTTAGTCTTTGTTGCTATGTAAATCAGTTCGTTAAAGACTTTACCTGGCTGGATATGGCTTCATGGTTTGGGAAAAGTGCCTTGGCTGTTCCTAAAACTTCCATCGCAGCCTTTGTTTTCCCACTTTTTTCATACAACGATGAAAGCTCAAGATAGAGCCTTGGAACTTTTGGATAAGCTTCGATCCCCATTTCCAGTGCCGTGATGCCCTCCTCATATCGCTCGGCCCATACCATTCGTTTACCGTACATATACATATCTTGTGCAGAGAAGATCTTCCAACCCGGGTAGTGCTTTTTAGCTTTTTCATACATGCTTTTTCCAGCTTGTATCCCTTCTTTTTCCGCATGTATCAAAAAGTTTTCATAGGTAAGTGGTACCCATTCCTTGCCGCTACCAAGGACTAGCGCAAGGCTATGGTAGGTCAATACATTGCCTGGATAAAGCGATTGATTGGTTTTAAAGTATTGCCTAGCCGAAGCGGTGTCTCCACGGCTTAATGCCCTATGGCCCAGTACATCCAACAGGCCAAAATGTGGAATTACGTTTGAGTCTTTCATAAGAATAGCCGCGGTGTTTTGCAAGTCAAAGGCGATGTTCCCGTTATCCATCTTCCAATATGGGTATTCCAAGTACCGGGCCAGTCGGTGGGAGGCTTCATATCCCGCAATTTTGGCCACCAGCCACAGGGCTCCCTCTATTCCCGAAGATACCCCTGCTGCTGTGATAACTTTCCCATTATCCACAAATTTCACATCTTCTGCTACGTATTCCTCCCCTAAGATCGTCTTTAAATGAGGCAAAGATTTATGATGGGCAGTAACTCTTAAGCCCTCCAACGCACCGAGTTTGTTCAAAATGTAGACCCCAGAACAGACCGTAAGCGTATGTAAGGCGTCTTTATGATTTTTCTTTACCCAGTCCATCGTCGGGGCATCTTCAATGACCCTGTTAGCGCCACCCCCGGGAAGGACCAGGATATCACTGGCAGGGGCGTTTTGGATGCTATAGTTAGGGGTAATGTCCAAAAAGCCTTGCGACTTCGCCAGCGATTTTTTGGCCACTGTGTACACATTGAAATAGTAGAGGTCCGTATAATAAGAGGCCGCCGCAAAAACTTCTGCCGGGCCAGCGAAATCCAATAGTTCTACTTCATCATACACCAAAACGCCTACATTGAGCGTGTCCGTGGGCTGGGCAACTAATTCAAGGCTGGCCAACAGAAAAATGATTCCTAAACTATATAGGCTAGTGATGTTCTTCATGATCATAATGGTTTGTGAGAAAGGGGAGTGGCTCCCGTACCCGTCTCGTTTGTGATGAGGTAAAGGTATTTTAGATCCTATTTGGCTAAAAGGACAACGGGCGTCGATTCTAGGACAACATGATCGAAGTAAGCTTTATTCTATTGATTTCGATGGAGTAGAGCCCTTAAACGCGCTGTGGTTTTGAGACCACAGGCTGCTGCCACGTACTCCATTTTATGGTGTTGGTTCAATAGTTGTCGAGCACGTTCAGCACGAAGTTTTTCTACGTAGTTTCGTATAGTGATCCCGGTTGTTTTTTTAAACAATCGCGTAAGATTGCGCTCACTCATGTTCACCTCATCAGCGATATCGGGGATAATAAAGGGAATTGAAATATGTTTGAGAATGTATTCTTGCGCGCGATGGATGCGATCTTCAAGATGATCCCGGTGCGATAAAAAGACGCTTAGCTGGGGGTCTTCCGGGCTCCTCCTGAAATAGACCACCGCTTCTTTGGCCACATCGGCGGCCAGTTTTTTGCCAAATCGCTCTTCTAGTAAGAACAAGGCCAGGTCAATCCCGGAAGAGATCCCAGCGCTGGTATAAATATTACTATCCACTACGAAAAGACGATTCCTTTTTAACACTAGATGTGGATACCGGGTAGTAAAGCTGGAGAATCGTTTCCAATGGGTGGTACAGCTTTTACCATTTAATATCCCGGCCTCTGCCAGTAAAAAAGAACCGGTGCAGATCGAGCATATGCTAGTCCCTGCTTTGTATTGATCACGAAGCCATTGGAAAAAGGGATTGCACTCCATCAAAAACTTGGAGTCTGAAAGTAATGGGAAGTAAATGCCCGGCACGAATACTAGGTCCCTTGCGGTAAGCTTAAAATCACGAAAAAAGGTAAGGTCCGTAAAGCTAAGACCTGCGGCGCTGCGGGTGTTGGGCGTGTCTAGAACCGAAACGTAGTGCAGGTCTATCTCTGCACCGTACTCACAGGCCTCATAGAATATATGTGCCGGGCCGTTAAGGTCTAGCAGGTGAACTTTTGGCGGCACGGTCATGATTACCTTACTTTTAGTCATTCTCGATTTGTGGGTTGATATGAGTTTTAAGTTTGATCGACTGTAATCCATTGTTTAACCATAGTGGAAGAGGAGAAAACGGCAGAGTACCCTGGGAGTTCGGTATTCTCCATGTCCTTTACGCCTTCCTGTAGGGAGCCGTTCCAGTGAAGACAGGGTAAAAGACTAACTATCCATGTTTTACCATGGAACGGGTTATTTCTAGAACACCCAAGGAACCCAATCTTTCGTTAAGGCCTGGCTTAACGAAAGATTGGCAAATAATTCTCAACGGTAGTTTCTATGCATGACGTGTTGAAAGATGTATTACTTTCGAGCTATCCCCGGAGGCGCAAATGGATCAGAGAACCGGGTATCTTTCACAAATTGCTCATCCGTCAGGGCCTTTAAAAAGGCTACCAGGTCTTCTTTTTCCTGTCCAGTGATTTCAAACCCAACAACAAACCCACTTTTAAGCGGGCTCTTTTTCCCATCACCGGCTAGCTTACCTTTTTCAATGTGTCTTCCCCCACGCTCGTAAAAGTCAATGACCTCTTCCAGGGTTGCTATGCTGCCATCGTGCATGTAGGGGGCGGTCAGTGCAATGTTTCGTAGCGTTGGCGCCCGGAATTTTCCCATATCCTTTTCTTTGGCCGTAAACTCAAAAACACCGGTATTATCTGTTGGGTAGGCGCCCCTGCCGTCCAAGTTGTACAAACCGGTATTATGAAAGGGTTTTTCAACGAACACCGTTTTATCGTGCACGGTAGACAGCGTGAAATTAAACCCGCCATGGCAATGATGACACTCCAACTCCTCGGATAGGAATAGTTTCAACCCCCGGAGTTCTTGGATCGTAAGGGCAGCAGTATCTTTTTGGTAAATGTATTGATCATAAGGCGAGTTTCCCGATATCATGGTCCGGGTGAACGAGGCTAAGGCCTTGGCAAAGTTCACAAAATGATAGGGATCTTTTTCGCTGGGAAAAGCCTCACTAAATAATTGCTGGTAAAGGGTGTCATTTTTGAACCGGTTCCTTACTTTCTCCTCCTGCCCGGTGATGCCCAGCTCCACTGGAAACTCTCCAAACATAGGTACTAGAACTTGCTTTTCTATTGTACCTAAAGAGGGGTTGGCCCATGTCAACGTGGAGCTGTAAGCAGAATTTGTCAAGGTTAAAGAATTCCTGGGGTGTATCATGCCGGTAGAACCTTTGGGGCGCTCCAGTCCGTCCGCAAAAGCTTTATCCTGGTGATGACAGCTTGCACAGCTTAAGGTTCCGTTACCGGAAAGTCTTTTGTCATAAAACAGGTGACGGCCTAGCTGCACCTTTTCTGCCGTGATCGGGTTGTCTTCCGGTACCCGGGGTTTAGGAAAACCAGGCGGCAGGCCCCATAGATAGGTGGTTTTGGATCTTGTGGCAAGATAACTTTTAAGACTGCTCCATACATCTCCCCAATCATAGTCAGCAGTGTAGTCATTAGCATACGGTGTATGGGAATGTCCTTTATTCTGCGGGTCATTGAAACCTTTAAGTGCTTCATGTCCATGATGTCCCCCGGGAGTCCCACCGATTAGTGCTTCGGTGGCAAATCCCACGGCGAGCACCATGCCCACATTGACGATAGAAACTCCAAAGGTTTTTGACAGGGCTCGGCATTTTTGTGGGTGGTAACGTAAGACTAGTGCGATACAACCTATGCTTTCTGCCAGCTTGCTGATGATGGTGGCAGTATCTACCGGTTCTGCAGCACGGGTGAAAGGGGTTACTCCCAGTTGTGTAAACCCCCAGAGGATCACCATGCCCCCGGTCAAGGTAAATCCTAGCCAATGGATAGGTTGATTTTGAGGGAAAAACAGGAAAAAGGGAATAAAAATCAACTGCGTCAACCCTAGCACGGCAAAGAATATGCCGTGCGCAGGCATATGGGAAAAGTGGAAGGGTACAATGTCCAAGTGGACCCAGCCCGCAAGGCCCAGGCAAATGACCACTAACCCAGTCCACAGGTTCTTGACTGCCTCAGTCATTGGTATAAGCTAGCGGAGTTAAGACTTGCTTGTGGAATAGTGTTTGCCCTTGGCAGCCGTCTATACAATCGCCTGAAGCTAGTGAAAGTCCAAACCTAGGGAATAGCTCTTCGCAAAAGGGGTTAGCCGGCCCGGACATGCACGTGCCGATCTTCAGCTGCTGCAAAAGAGAGCCAAGATCGGCCACGATCACGTCTTTGTCTACATCAAAGTTATCGATCCGTATCTCGGGGATGTTGGTTTTGAGACATGCCGAATCCGGTGCCATCCCGGACGCCAGCGCATGGCAGCCCGTGCTGCCTAAGTGGATGAACCAAAATTTTTGGTCGTCCTCTCGATCCGTTACCAGGTCGAATCGTGCGAATTTGTAGCCAAATTGCCAATTCCAAAACATGGCGCCGACGTTCAATGGGGAGGGTACAGCTACATTGTCTACATGGTTCCATTCAAAAGGGACCCCGAGCTTAAAAACAATACTTTTGAAATTACTTCCCTTTACAATACCCCGAACGACTGAATTAGTACGAGCGGTTCCCTTTTCTTCACACTCCCCTTGGCCATTCTCAAAATCCAATAAGGCAATATCCATAAATTGCCAAACGCTGTCTTGTTCTAACTGCACCGGGATCTCTTCGTTTTTGTCATTGATCAAGCGTAGGTCAGAGATAAAGAACCGGAAGTCCTTCACCTGTATTTGGGCGTCCCCGGCCGAGTCGTATCCTGCGTACCATCGGTCACAGGCTAAAGGTGTTCCGGCAACTTCGGCAGAGAATTGAAGTTGCACTTGCTTTTCATTATTACACGCGGCTATTAAAAGCACCATCAAGGTGCTGATCGTAAATGATCTCATATTAATTGGGGGTTTTGTTTTCCAAACTATCCATCAGTGGCTGTACGCCCATATCATACATGGCCAGCATCATTTGGTATACATCGGGCTTTGTAGTTTCCGGCGAACCGCCAGCGACCGGTGGCGCCGGGTCATATTCCATGTCCAGCATTACGGCTTGGGTATAGTCCTCCCCACGCACTTCTTTCATAATGGCCAGTGACATGTCCATGCCTGCTGTTACCCCGGCGGAGGTCCAGTATTTACCATCTTGGACAAAGCGTTCGTTTTGGAAATTGGCGCCGTATTTCGCCAACATCTCTTCGGCCCGGTACCAATTGGTAGTCGCCTTTTTTCCTTCTAATAACCCGGTGGCAGCTAAGATCCACCCTCCTGTACATACGCTGGCTGTGAAAGTGGTGGTTTTATCGATTTTGCGGATCCAGCTTAGCAGCCGGTCGTCGTAGGCACCCAAGATAGTGCCTCTAAACCCACCGGGGATGACCAGCAGGTCTACTTGGTCCACTGAATCAATTACCGTGTTAGGGACGATTTCGGTCCCCATTACCGTGGTAATGTTACCCGGCTCTAAGGCGATGAGCTGGGTTTGTACACCCCAAAGTTGCCCTAAAACGTACTTGGGCCCCATGAGATCTAAATCATTTACGCCGTCATATACCAGTATCCCCAGTGTTTTGATATTATAGCTGGAGGTACCCACCCATTGGTCCATCAAGGTGTCGTGATTGTCGGCGGTGATTTCCGGTAGTGTTTCCCCTGTAGGTTCTTCCGCTTGGGTAGGGGATGTAGGTTGGCAGCCGGTAACTAGTACATACCCGGCCAGGACCAGCCATAGGTTCATTTTCTTTTTCATATGCTAAAATCTTGTGGTTAATGTGAGTCCGTAGGTTCTTGGTGTCGACATTCTTGTAGACCGATTAAAACTTGTGTCAGGTGCACCGAAAGCTATGTATCTTTCGTCATTTAAATTTTGTCCCCAGAAGTAAAGGGAAGCTTGTGGAAATTCAAAGCCGACCCTCCCGCTGGCCAAACTGTAGCTTTCCTGCTCTAGGTCATTTTGTATATCGGTAAAATAGCTGCCAATATTCCTGAATTCCCCTCTCACCCTGAAACGGATCTTATCGCTGATGGGGAGGTCATATTGTGCGGCAAGGTATAAAGTAGTCCTGGGTGCATTAGAAAGCCTGTTGCCTCCAATCGGGCTAATCACTTGTTCTAAGGTTTCAGCGTCAACCCTTGTAAGGCTAAAATCATCGTATTCTGTTTCATTAAAACCGAAGCTTACATCGACCTGTATATTTTTAAACGGTAAAACAGAACCTTCCAATTCAATTCCCCAAGAGGTAGCATCCCCTACATTTTCACGGGTAAAGGTGAATGGAGGGGCCACCAGGTTGAAAAACTGGAGGTCGTCCCATTGGATATAGAATGCAGTAGCAGCCAGGTAAGCACGGTTGCCCCATAAATTGGTTTTGAAGCCCAACTCGTAATTATCAGAAAACTCGGGATCGAAGGTTTGATCCAATCCCCCGGGCAGCCTTTGGGCGTTTATCCCTCCCGCACGGAATCCCCTCATGTAGCCCAAATAAATATTGGATCTTGCGTTCACTTGGTAGGTGATCGAAAGTTTGGGAGAGAGTGCGCTGTAATCACCGCTTACCGTGGTATCTGCCCTATTTTCTGTGAGCACTCCATTGTCCAAACGAAGGTCAAAAAGGATCTCTCCTGTAGTGAAGTCGAAACCCGAGCCATTAAAGGTGGCTTCTCGGTCTTCGTAGTCATACCGCAAACCACCAGTTATTTCCAGCTTACGGGTCAGTTGATAACTGGCCTGCCCGAAGAAGGCAATGCCACTGTTAGTGCCTTTATTTCTGAAAATTCCATAACTACCGGGGCCTACTTCATTGGCTAAGTTTGTGGTAGGCTCAAAGGCATCTTGTAAAAAGGCATATGCCCCCCCAGTATAGTTAAGGCGACTCCTGGTATCGTTCGAACTTATACGGAACTCTTGGCTATATACCTCTTGTGGGTCTGCCATGCCACCGATCCTGGTGCCGTCTATGGAGTGAAAAATGCCCCCGGATTCAATATCCTCATAAGATAAGCCCACTTTTTGATATGTGGTTATAGATGAAAGCGTGAAATTTTGAGTGTAGTAATTTAGGCTTAGAGCGGAATTCAGTACATTCCTCTCGTGGTTGCCGATCCTGCTGAGAAAAATAGTGTTGGGATTAGCCCGGGCTCGTTCCTCTCCATCTACTGCCACGAAATAAGAGCTGGCATCTGAAATGTCTGTTTGAACTTTAAGGTTCAAGGTTGCGTCGAACGTTACAGAGGGAAGCCATTTAAGATATAAGTTGCCATAGTACGAATCCTGGTCTCCTACGCGTTCGCCTTGTATGTCCGCGCCAGGAACAGGTCCCCCTGCCCCCTCTATCCTTGTGGTATCCACCCGCTGGAATCCTTCTCTCCTTTGAAACAGGCCGTTGACTCCAAAAAATAACTTGTCTTCCACTAACGGGGCCTTTACACCTATGCCGTATCGTTGCAACCCTAGATTACCGATACTGGCCTCAAAAAAGCTAGATGCCTGATTGGTGGGTTCCTTCGTAATAATGTTGATGACCCCACCCATAGCGTTTCGGCCAAAAATAGTTCCTTGTGGCCCTCTAAGGACTTCGATGCGCTCAATGTCATTTAACTGGAACCCATTGGCAAGGATGTCAAGCTGGTTGACTCCGTCGACATAAGTAGCCACAGCGGGGTTTTCGCTAAATACCTGGATTCCCCGGATGGATTGTACCTGTTGGAAAGCTATGCCCAGTTCCTGGTACTGGTAATTGGGGACCAACCCGTTCAGTGTAGATAGATCCCATGTCCTGGTATCTTCTACTTTCTTAGATGAGATCAATGTGACAGCTAAGGGTGCATCAATGATGTTTTGCTCTGTTTTTTGAGCAGTCACCACTACCTCATCGAGAGTTGTACTTCGTTCTTTGAGCACTATTTGGATCGAAATAGTTTCATAAACATTTCTTGCCGGGACCTGTAAGTCCTGGATCTTCTTGGCAAACCCTATGGCCTGTGCGGATAGCTTGTAATTTCCTTCGGGCAGTTCCATTTCAAACCTCCCGTTTTCATCTGCCACGGCCGCCCTACTCGTATTAAGTACTTCCACCGTGGCATAGGGGATAGGGTTGCCGCCTTCGTCGTTTACAATCCCGGCAACGGGGGTTTGCGCCCATAGCTTTATGGATAAAAGACATAATGCCAGGGTGACCTGGGAGGGTAGTTTCATTAAGCTAGTTTTCATGTTTGTTCAATAGGTTTTCAGCGGTCTTGATGGCTTCCGCCATTTCTTTTCGGAGTGCCGTTACTTTTATTTTCTCGGTCTCAAGTAATTCTCTTTCTTCGGCAGGAGACCGGGAGTGTTGTTCGTGATCTTCATGGTTCATGTTATGATGACCGTGATGTTCAGCCCCGCCTTTAAGGGCAGCATTGGGGAATTCTTTGGAAAAGTTTCGCATCCATACCATCATATTCTCGTGGGCGTTATCCAGGGCTGTCATAGCCAGTTCATATTCTGTCAGCCGGGTAGAATCTATGGATTCTTTCAATTTGATCTTGAGGCTCATTACGGGTCCCATTTCTTCCATGGCCTCGTCGTGGATGGTGATGACTTCTTTTAGTAATGGATCTTTTTCTGCCGAGGGTTGGCAAGCGAGTAGGACCAACATCAGCAGGTAGTTGTATTTTTTCATGACTTATGGTTTTGAGCGCATTTTACGGTACAGGATGATCGAACTCGGCCTTCCTGCCATTTCCATGTTTTGTTGAGATGGAATAAATGGCCTAAGTATATTAAAAAGATAGTTCACTGCGGTCACAGGCTTAATGACCGGGTGCCAGGGACACGGGTTACCGACGATCCATGGAGGTTTTCACCAGTTCTAAAACCAAACGATTGGTCTGTAGCCAAAAACAAATGTATCAACGATTCATTTTGAGCCCGTTGGTTAATGAGCCTGGGATAATCCAAGGAAAAGTCTCGTGCCTGGCTGCTAAAAAGCGGAGGAGAACTAGCCGTGTTGTGGCGGTCTAAAAATATCCCCGGCAAAAGTACGAGGAGTACCGGGAGCTACATAGGATAAAAAAGGTGATGCTTCATTGCCCGGGACATAAGAGAACTTATGCGTAGTTCTCTCTTCATTAAAGAAATAGATCTCGACTGGGCGATTATTGGACTGGGATTCCTGTTCCCGTTGTTCAGCGGCCTGCTCTAATCTCAAGTCCAGGTAGCATTTACCCCCACAGACGGTAATCGGTTCATCGCGATTGATACACAGGACCTCTGCAATATAATCCCTGCGCAACTCAAAATCCAGGTAGATCAAAGGCACCATGAGTGAACTGCCTATGATATTGAGGATGAGAAAATATACCACGATATGTTTGAGGGCCTTCATCGTGCACAAAGATGAAACTTTTTCTTTTGAAAGGGATAAAATACTGGGCATATTGTACAAAAGTCTAGGATCACTGCTTTCCACTACGCATTTCTTTACAGTCGTTTGGCTAAGAAAATGCCTATACGTTGTGCAAAACAATTCTACCGGTAGCTTGGGCTTTATAGCCAATACCACCGGCTGCAGAGTAGTTTCAATCTTTAATTATGAAGAGAAATAAATAGATCATATATTCATGCTGTTAAATTTAGATACATAGCTTAAGGATAAAAATTCATGATATTTTCTCGATACTTATCATTCTTATGGATTTCCTTTTACTTGGTACTGATTTCTTGCATCGCAAAGGAATCTAAAGAGGCATCTCTAGATCCTATAATGGATAAAAAAGAGGAACAAGAAACCTACAAAAAAGAACAACTATCCTTCTACTTTACCCCTTCTTTGAGAAATAATTTGCTGGATGATAATATCAATGACCTGGTCAACTTTTTGGCACAAGAAACAGGATATAGCATAAAACCAGTCATTCCTAAAGACAGTAAAGCCATGATTTCGGATTTTGTGGAAGGTAGGGCAGACTTAGGGATTATGAATACCCTCGGCTTTATCGAAGCATCAGGGCTTGCTCCAGGATTACAAGCTAGGTTGAAAGTTATAAGGTATGGCCTGGATCATTACAAAGGACAGATCATCACCCACGTTGATAGTGGTATCGATGAGCTGGACGACCTTAACGGGAAGACTTTTGCATTTACCAGTAAAAATTCTACCTCGGGCTATCTCTTTCCTGCCAAAATGCTTATGGACCAAGGCGTGAGGTTATCCAAGACATTTTATGCTGAAAAACACGATAAAGTTGCGGAGATCGTCTACCGGCGAATGGCGGACGCCGGGGCTACATTTTATTCAGCCCCTGGGCCTGGGGGTGAGGCCAGGGATGCACGCGCAAAAATATTAAAAAAGTATCCTGATGTGCTCGATAAGCTGAAAATCATATCTATTACTGAGCCTATTCCTAATGACCCCGTGGTTTTTAGTGCCCAGCTTCCAGGGGAAGTGGTACGTACTCTTATCGAGGCCATGATTAAATATGCCGGGGATAGCGAAGGAAAAAAAGTACTCATAGATCTATACGGTACAGAGGGATTTATACCCTGCCAAAATGGGGATTACGCCCCAATGGCAGAGGCCATAAAGAAAAGCGCCGAATTACAGGGATTGATTGAAATTCTTTAATTGTGCGTACCTGGCCGTCGGTTGTGACCATACTGGTCTTAAGACCGCTTTCATACTGGTTGGAGGCTAAGCGTAGCGGTCCTCCGACCTAAACCCTGGAAGAGCGTCCGCTCGATCTGTCTCGTTAATGACTTTTTTTCAAAACGGATGGGGTCATTCTTCCATTAACGAGTCTACCGCGAAAAACAGTGGCCATGAAAATTTAATGGGATGATGGATTTGGAATTAATGTAGCAGCCTCCTTGCTTTTAAGTGTACGATCCAAGGTCATTTACGAGCGGACGCTCTCTCGATTACTTAAGTCGTAGGACCGCTACGCTTAACCTACGACTAGGGTGGGGAAAACGAAACGAAAGAAAAGGACGCCAGCAACCAAGCCCATTTCCCCCCCCAAAAAAAAACGCACTGCCCAGCCGTTATAGGCTGCTTACTCACGAGCTTCAAATGTGCCGCGTTGTTCCTGGATGTCTCCCTCCATATGCCACTTGAATTTTCAATGATATCTAAAGTGATGACAGCGGGAAGAAAATTTCCTGGGGGTTGTTTAAAGCCTATTTAATGCCATGCCACTCCTTGCTCTTTAACGAATTTTACAGCATCCGGCAAGAAAGTTTCAAATTCCTCTTTGAGATCTTGGTAGTGGTTTTCAATATCGATAACAGCTTCATCCATCTTGGAGTCGAACTTTGTACGGCGCGACATTCCGGTTAGGGCCTGATCGATACCCTCTAAGGTGGCATATTGATAGAGCCAGTTATCTTGCTTCATATAGTGTAGCATAGTTTCCATCCTGCCGGGCAAGATGGGATTATGATTTTCTATGATAGCATATACTTTTTTCGTATACTCAAGCAGTCCCTGCCAGTGATACCTGGACCAGTTACTTGCTAAAAAGTGATCATAGGCCATGTCTACAATTACCCCGGCGTAATGCCTGTATTTCTCCCTTAATTTTGCCTTACTTTGACCTACCACGGGATGCTGATCTGTGAAATCATCAATAGCCCTGTGGAGCAGTACACCTTGAGCCACCTCTTCCTCCAAGTTTCTATATTGCTTCCCTTTTACAAAATCACCGATAAAATTGCCCACTAAGAGCTTAGTACTATTACCGGATAGATATGCATGGGCTAAAAAATTCATACCTTGATAAAGCTAAGCTTTTATCAAGGCTTTTCTCAAAATACCTATCTTTAACTTTCTAAAACTTTTATGGGTAATGACAGATAATCCGCATTTGAACATTTTGGTCCAGTTAGCCATGATCGATGGCGAGACGGATGAGGCCGAACTGGAGTTGATACGTGAAATAGGAGCCTCCCAAAACGTTTCTGCAGAAGATATCGATGAGATCATAGAAAAAACAGAAAAAAAGACTTCAATACCTTCCATCGCGCATCTGCCGGACAACGATAAAGCAGAATTAATGGCCAATCTCATCTTGGTCATGAAAATAGATGGTCGTGTCCACAAGGAGGAGATGAAATTTTGTTTTAAAGTACTCAAGAAGTTAGGGTACGACGAGGAGGTGCTGTTTGACCTGGTTTCCACCACCTACGTTGATCCCGCGGAAGGAATAAATATTGACAAGATCAAACAAAAGGCTGTAGACCAGCTCAACCCTTAAATTGGCAGCTACGGGTGCTTATGGCCATGCTTTAATGGATTACCTTTTGGGAAATGACGAGGTCTATTTGACCCTTCATAACTCGTACGGTTTGCCTGAAAAAATGCCCGCGGCCCTATTTTTCAGGGAGGAAGGGGACCTCACCCCATTGGAACACCATGCACTAAAGCTTTGTAAGGGTACCGTGCTCGACATAGGAGCAGGAGTAGGGGCCATAAGTCTGATCCTTCAAGAGACCCGCGACGTTACTGCAATAGATATTTCTGCCGATGCCTGTGAAATTGCCCGGCTCAGGGGAGTCAAAAAGGTGATCCAAGGTAATATCATGGACTGCAAGGAAGGGCGCTATGACACCTTACTGATGTTAATGAACGGCATCGGTCTAGTAGGGGAGGTTCGTGGGCTGGCAGGTTTTCTAAAACACCTGAAGAGCTTACTCAGTGATGACGGGCAGGTGGTGCTGGACTCCAGCGATCTTAGTTATCTCTACCAGGAACTGAAATCTGATAATACCTTGGGGGAGATCCGCTATCAATACGAATACAAGAAGAAAAAGGATCCATGGTTCAATTGGCTTTACGTGGACCAGGCCACATTGGGGGATCATGCCAAGGCAGCGGGCTTCAACATACGTATTGCTCACGAGGATAATATGGACCAGTACCTTGCTGTACTCACTCCTTTTTGACCCGGTCATGTTATAGCTTCAAATGACGTACAAGAGGGGCTATGATGGACTTTATTTGGTGGTATTGGGAAACTCTTGATCAGTCAGCAATAGGCAAGGGGGCAGTAGGCAAAAAAATAAGATATTTTTGAAAATTAGCTTTGGTAGGAGAACGTTTATTTTTGGAGAATTGGGGTGCATTCTTGACATGAGTTTTGGCTTTAATTACCAAGTAGGCAATGGTTTAACCGCGGAGAAAACGGAGAAGACCGTCAAGAATCACAGGGGTTACTCCGTGTCCTCCGCGCATTCACTGTGTCCTCTGCGGTTAAAAGCTGGTTTTCAATACTTTGCATTGAAGTGAAGATTATAGGTGGGTTGATTAACCTAAAACTCACGTATTTTTAAGCTGTTTCGGATAATGCTAGCCTTGAAATACGCAGTTTAAGCGGGATTTCGGGGTTCTAGGCCCGGTTTTCATTTTCTTTTGTACGTCCATGCCATAGGCGACGTATTGAGCATATTTAAGCTATTGGAAGGTTCTCAGTCAGTCGGCAATAGGCAAAGGTAGTAGACAAAAAAATAGGGGGTTGCCAATTGCTCATTGCCAACTGCCGACTTTAAGAACGGGACTGGAAAAAATAGCTAACCATTTCACACCGAAGTTTACGTTTTTAGGACTGATCTTTAAACGGGCGTTTAACGTGGGGCGCCCGGCTGCAGGTAAATGGTTTTCCCGGTCTTGGCGCTTTGAACGGCGGCATCCAGGATTTGCATGACCGTCATGTTGTTTTCTAAGGATGACAGGGCGTTATGATCCATCTCTACGCTACCATTGATCACCCCGGCTAAGTAGGCAAACGGATCGTCGTAGGGGTCTTTTCTATCGGCAAGCCGAACGTTGGCTTCTTGTTGTTTTTCACTGAATTTATAACGCATCTCATGCCTGTTCTCTGAAAATACATACCCTTTTTGTCCGTACACATGCATGTCTTTGCGGTGGATGGGCCAGTTCCAGGAAGCTTGGATGATCGTTTGGGCTTTAGGATAGGTCACGATGATCGTCGCTTCATCGTCTACCTTGGGGTAAATATGTGGTTTGATCTGTTGTGTAACGGCAGTAACGGAGACTGGCTGTTCATCTCCCATAAGCCAAGTGCTCAAGTTAGCGCCATAGCAGCCAAAATCAGTAATGGCTCCGCCCCCGTTTTGTACCGGGTCCGTTAGCCATGCCAAGAATTCTTCATTGACCCCTATTTCTTTGGGACCGGGATGTCCATCGTGTACCACGATCTTACGGATAGCACCTATCGAATCACCTCGTATCCATTCAAATGCGCGATGATTGGTAGCATACCAGGTGGTTTCATAATTGGTCAGGAGCGAGATGCCGTATTGGTCGGCTAACTTTTTCATCTCGATAGCGTGGGCCATGCTAACGGCCAGCGGTTTTTCTACCATCACATGTATGCCCTTAGGAGCGCACTTTTCCACCACTTCGAGATGCTCGAAAATTGTGCCGAAGGCAGTTACGGCATCCGGCGACGTTTTCTTTAGCATTTCATCTAAGCTACTGTAAATCAATGCAGGGTCTAAGTGATGTTGCTTCACGTAGCGTAGCGCTAAGGCCTGGTTTGGCTCCGCTATGCCTACAATTTCAATATCTCCGCGTTCCGGACGGCCTAAGATCCAATGAACATGGGTATGGGTAAGGCCTGCAACCCCGATCTTTAATGGTTTGTTTTGAGACATGGTGAATGTTGATAGCAAGACGAAGAAAACTAAAACCGTGTTTTTGATCATTTGAGATACTATTTCATATAAAGATAAATGAATTCAAGAAATAGGCTATGCTTACAGTTTTAAAGGGCATACCCTAAATTATCTTACCTTGATAAAAAAATCTTTGTGCCAAGTGTAACCATTGAGGAGAAGCCCGGTTTCCCCCCATGAACCTAATCAAGAAAAATAGATCTATAGATTGGAGTCGATTTCGGATAATGCATTGATGCTAAAAGTGAAAGATGGACAGGTGGAACAACTGGGCCTGTTATTCGAACGCTATAAAAAGATCCTTTTTGGATTTTTTTACAACATGAATAAGGACCGCGATCTCAGCGAGGACCTGGTACAGAATGTATTCGAAAGAATACTAAAATACCGCAAGGGCTTTAAGGGTGACGGTGAGTTCAAAGTTTGGATGTTCCATATTGCCCGTAATGTGAATATCGATGCGTTTCGGAAGCAAGGTAGGTTACCCGGAGAAGACCTTCAAAACTGGGATGAAAAGTTAGGGGATGATGGGGCCAACCACGAACAGCAAATGGCGCATTCCGAAGAGATGAAAATACTGGAAATGGCCATGGCCCGGCTCGACCGGGAAAAACGCGAGGTGATCGTTTTGAGTAAAATAGACGGTATGAAATATAAGCACATAGGAGACTTGATGCGCTGCACGGAAGGGGCGGTCAAAGTGAAAGTGTTCCGGGCGATGCAGGCA
Organism: Fulvivirga sp.; assembly: GCA_028280565.1. Taxonomy (GTDB): domain Bacteria; phylum Bacteroidota; class Bacteroidia; order Cytophagales; family Cyclobacteriaceae; genus Fulvivirga. The sequence continues at coordinate 71,665 of JANQLQ010000147.1, read as the reverse complement.
TTAAAAAAGGAGTACTTAAAGATACAAGCGGCAGTCTAAAATTTTAAGATCATGGAACAGCAATTGAGTGACTTAATCCGGAAATATAAAGAAGGTAAGGCTTCTGAAGAGGACCTGCAGATTTTAGAAAAGTATATCGAGACCGGCGAGGTCGAACTGGAAGCGCTAGGGGATATATACAGGCTCTACCAAGACCTGGATGGGCTGGAAACACCTGCGCCTTCTGAAAAAATGACTGGATCCTTTTATGCTCTTTTGGCTACTACGTCTAAAACGAAAAAGGCAAGAAGTCAATGGTTTACAAACCTTTGGATATCCGTGCCCAGCGTGCGTTGGGCGTATACTTTCGGCCTATTAGCTGCCGGCATAGCTATAGGTTGGTTTTTCAGCCCCAACGGCCAAGACCACACAGAGATCCATCTTCTTTCCGCGGAAGTAAAGGAAATGAAAGAGATGATGATGTTAAGCCTGCTGGAGAAAGAGTCCACCAGTGATCGTCTTAAAGCAGTAAGCCTGTCCAGTGAGTTGCCGGGGGCAAGTCAAAAAGTAACGGAAGCCCTCTTGCAGACCTTGAATAGTGATGAGAACGTTAATGTACGTCTCGCCGCTTTGGAAGCCTTATTGCCGTACTCTAGTGATCCGAGTGTGCGTACTGGGCTGATTGCTTCCATTGCCCGGCAAGAATCCCCCTTGGTACAGATCAGCCTAGCCGAGACGATGGTGGCATTGCAGGAGAAAAATTCCGTGGATCCATTGAAAAAACTGCTGGAGCGGGAAGAAACCCCGGCAGAGGTAAAAGAAAAAATTGAAGAAAGTATTCGTATCCTGATCTAAGATGAAAATACGTTTTATAGCAATAATGATCTTTATGGCTGGGGCGCTAGGAGCGCAGCAGCACCGTGAAACGATAAAAAGAGAACTGGCCTTTGAGCAATTTGATGCGTCTAATGTCTTCTTTTTAGCAAATATCAATGGTTCGATCATCGCAGAGGCCTATGCCGGGACAAGTATTATTTTAGAGGCGGAGCTCACCATTCGGGCAAAAACGGGAAGCCGCTTGCAGGGGGCCAAAGAGGAGTTGAGCCTTGGAGTGATCGACCGCTACGATACGTTGATCGTCTTTATCAAAGGTCCGTGCGGACAGTTCGACCGTGAGCGGCGTAAATACAGATCCGGCAACTCCAACCGGTGGGGTTACAACTGGAACAATTGCGACTACGGCTATGATTTTCAACATAATTTCACCTTGAAGATCCCTCGATCGATGAATGTTTGTTTATCGACGATTAACGATGGTGATATTTCCGTGAGCGATCTTATAGGTTCTTTGCAACTTAACAACATCAATGGTTCCATCACGGCCAAAGAGATTGCCGGTGAAACAAACATCCATACGGTCAATGGAGATGTTACCGTGGAGTATAGCCGTATTCCCTCGTGGGAGTCGTCTTTCTACACCTTGAACGGTGATATTAATGCGTATTTTCCCGGTGCACTAAAGGCCGATGTTACCTTCAAAAGTTTTAACGGTGATATTTATACAGATTACACTAACATTGAAAAAAAGCCCATGCTACTGGCCAAAAATGAAGAAGTGAAGAAGCAGGGAGTGTCGTTCAAAGTGGACGCTACATCCGTGATCAGCTTTGGCGGCGGGGGTGTTACAATGCGTTTTGAAACGTTCAATGGAGATGCTTATATAAGGAAGAAAAAATAACAACAAATGACTACAGGTTTTACCTCAGCTTACTCCTTCGGCCAGGGGGCATGACCGGTGTAAAAAGCCTGTAGACAATGCCAGGACCCAGCTCTTAAGATGGGAGACGTCCAGGCAAAATAAATAGGAATTTAACAACAGGTAAAAGATGAAAAGCAATAGATCAATCATAGTTTTTGCACTCCTTTTTTTGCTAATAAGTAGTGTGCAAGCGCAAGACAGTGGAGAATTAACCATACCTTTTAGCGATCCTGCCAAACCCGGTAAGGTGCGCGTGGATATCAAGAAGGGATCCATAGAGGTAGTGGGGTCAGCAAGGAAGGATGTGCTCGTAAAATATACTGCCAAGGCCTCTAAAAGCAAAGAGCAGCTTAAAAATGGGTTAAGAATGATCGCGAGTGCAGCTACAGACCTCGAGATCAGTGAAAAAAACAACTACATAAACATAGACTCTGATTCTTGGAACAAGGGCATCGACCTGGTGCTGGAGATCCCCAGCCGGGTAGACTTGCATGTGGAAACTTACAATAGCGGCAATATTTATGTACAAAACATTACGGGTGAGGTAGTAGCGGATAACTATAACGGCAGGATCACCGCAGAGAACATTTCCGGGTCGTTGGTGGCCGATACCTACAACGGCACTATTAAAGTCACCTTTGACAAAATAACCCCGGATACGCCTATGGCCTTTACCACCTATAACGGTAACGTAGACCTCACTCTCCCGGCAAATTTTAAAGCTTCTTTGAAGATGAAAACCTCGCGCGGAGAAATATATTCAGGGTTCGACTTTTCCGTAAAGAAAAATGAGCCGATCACAAAAACCGAGAAAAAGTCCGGTACTTACAAAGTCTACCTCGATGATTGGGTAAGGGGAGATGTGAATGGAGGCGGCCCTGAGATGATGATCAAGAATTACAACGGGGACATTTACCTGCGCAAGAAGTAAGGATTTTGTTATTTATTTGCTAAATTGAAAGTGGTCAAAAACTCAACAATCATGAAAAAACTCCACTACCTGCTTTTCGTGGCATGGATGGCTTCCTCTTCGGTAGCCGCCAACGCTCAAACCGTAAAACTCAATGACCTCACTCCTTTTGATAAGATCATTATCACAGGTGATGCCGCCGTATTAGATGTGGCATCCTCCGGGTCGAAATATCCTTCCATACTGGTGGAAGGCGCCAAAACGGAAAATGTGTCTGCCCAAGTGCATGCCGGGATTTTATCACTGGACCTTTCCAACGTAAACGACGCCATTGTGCATGTGTTTAACCGCGAGCTAAAAAGAATACAGGGGCCTGCCCGTATGGAAATAACAGGGGCGGAATTTATTGGCAACAATGGAAATTACCTGGTCACCAAAAAGGGGGCTCGCCAGCACGATAGCCACTGTGATAAACGCAATACCCCGGGCTTACGGGGGTTTGCCTGGCATGGTGTTGATTTCGATATTGACCTTGACCTTGATGAGCTAGAAGATGTTAATATAGATGTACAACTGGATATCGATGAGCAGGGTTGGGAATGGGACTGGAATTGGCAGTGGGAAGACCACCGCGAAGAGATCCGAGAACATACCCATAAGTGGCGAGAGGAACTGCAGGATACTATGGAAGACGTTCGCGAGAGCCTTAAGGATGACCTCGGTGAGCTCAAGAAAGAGTTGAAAAGACTGGATTAGTACTAAGGATGTCTTAGCCCGGGCCTAAGTCCCATGTGTTCAAAGTATATTCTCTACCCTCGGCAGTACCTACATTTACCAACGGTTAAGTTTCTCTTGGTGCAACAATTAACCTAATTGCCTGTCTTTTTCTTAAACAACAAATATTTCCAAGATCATGCTCAAAAACTACATCAAAATAGCTTTTCGTAACCTCCTGAGAGAAAGGACCTATGCCTTTATCAATATTTTCGGGTTGGCCATAGGAATGGCCGCTACCATCCTGATCGTTCTTTTTGTCCAAGATGAACTCTCGTATGACAAGTACCATGTAGACCATGAGAGGATCTACCGCGTATCGCGAGAATGGCTTAACGACGATCTCAAGACCAATCTTCATTTGGGACATTGCGCACCTCCTTTCGGCCCGTTGTTGAAGAATGACTTCGAGGGGATCATCGAGGAGTCGATCAGGATTGGGTCCGGGTATGGACCGTTGATCAGCTATGGGGAAAAAAAGATCGAAGAGCCCAATTTTTACATAGCGGATGCGCGTGTCTTCGATGTATTTTCCTGGCCCTTGGTAGAGGGTGACCCAGCCACTGCCTTGGTCGAGCCCGCTACGATGGTGATCACTGAATCCACCGCTACCAAATACTTTGGAACATCGGATCCCATTGGAGAAACAATGGTCTTCAACAATTTTGGGGAAGAGTTTCCCGTAAAGGTGACGGGAATTGCCCGGGATATACCTGTAAATTCACACTTTCATTGGGACTTCCTCGCTTCTTTTGCCACCTTGGAGATGGCCTTTGGGGTAGAAAATCTCATGAAAAACTGGGGAAGCAACAACTACGCCACCTATGTATTACTTGCGAAAGGGAAAGATATAAAAGAGCTGGAGACAGGGATACCCGGTTTTTTTGATAAACACCTTGGAGAAAATAATGGGCGCAAGGCTTCCGAAAGGAACCGGTTAAACTTCATGCCCGTGGCAGATATCCACCTTCATTCCCATTTGGACTCTGAAATTGAGCCTAATGGGGATATCGCCTATGTGTATATCTATTCTATTATTGCACTGTTCACATTGCTCATCGCCTGCGTCAATTTTATGAACCTAGCCACGGCACGATCCGCAAAAAGAGCCAAGGAGGTAGGTTTAAGGAAGGTAATGGGAGCTTTTAAATCATCGTTGATCCGCCAGTTTATCACTGAATCGATCCTTTTTGCCCTAATTGCATTGTTCGTCGCTTGCCTACTGGTGCTCTTTGCATTGCCTTACTTTAATGTTTTTGTGCAAAAAGAGCTTGATCTTAATCTATACGCTAATCAATTTGCTTTTTTATTGTTATTGGGCATTACGCTCTTCGCAGGGCTGATTGCCGGTAGCTATCCGGCTTTTTTTCTTTCAGCATTTGAGCCCGCTTCTGTTTTGAAAGGCGGCCACAAAAGCACCGGTGGAAATTTCAACTTAAGGTCGATTTTAGTGGTCTTCCAGTTTTTTATCTCTATTGCGCTGATCATTGGTGTGGGGATAGTGCATGACCAATTGGATTACGTTAGGAATAAAGACTTGGGTTTTAACAAGGAAAATGTGCTGGTACTCCCTTCCAGCGATGAGGTTTATGCCCGGTTTGAAGACCTTAAAAACCAGTTCAAAGCCCAGCCCGGCATTAACGAGGTGACTTTGGCCAGCAGGGTACCTTCCGGCCGGTTACTAGACTCACAGGGGGCTTCGATTGTACGTGATGGTGAGAAGGTACGCTTGGATTTTCGTATTGCCGATGTGCATGTGGATCATGATTACTTGCCTTCGCTGGGTATAGAGTTGGTGGCAGGCCGGCACTTTGATCCCGACCGTGCCAGCGATTCTACCACGGCGTTTATATTAAACGAGTCCGCGGTACGACGGATCGGTTGGAATGATCCCTCAAACGCTATCGGGGAGTCATTCAACTATGGAGGTAGGAAAGGGGAGATCATCGGCGTAACCCGGGATTTTCATTTCGAATCGTTGCACCAGCTTATCGCTCCGATCGTATTCCTGGTCACGGATGGACGGGCCAACAGTGTATTGGTACGGTATAACCCCCAACAGAAGGAAGAAGTGGTATCATTTCTCCAAGAACAATGGGCCTTCCTAAGGCCAGGCTTCCCTTTTGACTACTACGAGATAGACGAAAGTTTCAGTGACTTGTATCAAAGTGAAGACCGGCTCGTTTCGACAGTCACTTGGTTTTCAGGACTTGCTGTGGTCATAGCGGCCTTGGGACTTTTTGGGCTGGCTTCGTTTACCGCCGAGCAGCGGATCAAGGAGATCGGGATACGCAAAGTGCTTGGAGCCAGCATTACACAGATCTTAGCCCTGTTGGGTAAAGGGTTTACTGTGCTGGTCTTGATTGCCGCTGCCATAGCTTCCCCGGTCGCTTACTTTGGCATGGAGATGTGGCTGGAAGGATTTGCCTACCCGGGCCCGATCCAATGGGGTCCCTTTGCCATTGCCGCAGTTTTTGGCTTGTTGATCGCATGGGGTACGATCGGCTATCAAATTGTGAAAGCAGCGCGGGCCAACCCGGTGGATTCTTTACGGTATGAGTAGGAAGCATACCCCCTGGTGGTGAGTTAAGGCACAAATCACGTATGGGGTACAGGATGAGCTATGTTCGAGGTATTGACCAGTCGGCAGTAGGCAAAAGGCAGTAGGCAAAAAATGAGAGTTGCTGATTGCTCATTGCCAACGGCCGACTTTAAAAACGAGATTGGTAAAAATAGCTAAACCGCCCAATTGCACTTAACTTAACACTAGGACTACTTTGTTACATTCAATTACTTGGTAGGCAGGGATTTAACGATAAAGGAGCCCGTTGGATATCCTCATCAAAAACGAAAAGAAACTTCTTTATCGTCATTCCTGCCGAGCTCGCAGGGTGAGCGATGCGTGAGAGCAGGAATGACGATGTTAGAAAGTAAGGAATGACGTTCTTAGGTATGGGTTTTAGATGGATTTAGAACAGGATATGGATCACCCATCCTTTGCAATTCGCTGGCACTAGGTGTGAGAATAAAAGTCTTATTATCAATGACTTAAACCTAAAATAGGACTAGGGTTGAAATTGAAAAGGCGGGCAAAACACCCGCCTCCCCTCCAGTGTATCAACACATCGGCTTTAGAGAACGACACCGAAACTGAAGGCGTTTAATTCCGGGCCTTTGTTATCCGAAAAGAGTTCGTTGAGATCGTAATTAAAGAATAGATCTAACCCGCGGAACCCTAACTGCATCCTGGCGCCATATCGCAAATTATTGAGAAAAAATCCGTCCCGGTCTTTATCCTTTTCCTTATCACCATCTTCTTCTACCACGTACTTGGTATAGCTGGCAATACGGTAGCCGGCGTACATCCCGGCCCCTATTCTAAAACCTCCTTTGCGCTTCCATTCGAAGTCATGATTATTTCCTTTCCAACGAAACCAGTGACCTGGACGGTTTTTGGCGCCAAACTTTAGCATGGGTACTGCACTGACGTTGACATAAGCTGCGGTAAGTTTACTTTTTGTATAATCCAGCCCATCAGGGTCTTGACTGAAAACTACTGCATCCGGCCCTTCCGATAATCGCACAGATTCGTCTTCAAATTTGAAATTGTACCAGCTTACGCCACCGCCCCATTCTAGGTGCAAAGCGCCGGTAATATGAGTGTCATAAATGGAGTTTAACCCGACATACCAAGACCCCCAGGGCCGTACGGAATACAATTCGTTATTATCCCCGGGCGATTCGCCGTCCTCCAAATAATTATTGATGCCTAGGTCAATTTTAAAATTGCTGTAAGTGCCACGGCTCCTGTTTCTCTTTTTCTTCTCTTCATCGTCTTGCGCAAAAGCACCTGTGAAAATCATCACCGTTAGGGTGGCCATAAATAATAGTCTGATCGTTTTCATAATTTTGAGTTTTTGACGTAAAGTGTTATTAGTATTGAGTATTGAGTATTGAGTATTGAGTATTTGTTCCTGACGGAAGGTTCTTACTACTCAACTAGGAACTAAAGTATCAGTCCTATGCTGAAGGCATTGAGTTTTGGCCCCCGGTTATCGTTGAAGAGTTCATTGAGGTCGTAATTAATGAATAAGTCCGTACCGCTAAACCCTATCTGTGCTCTTAGACCATACCTTAAGCTAGAGAGATTGAAACTGTCCTTGTCCCGATCCTTGTCTTTGTCTCCTCCTTCTCGGATCACGGTTTTGCTGTAGCTATCGATACGATATCCTACATAACCCCCGAGCCCGAAACGAAAACCGGAGTCTTCATCTTTCTTGTCATAAAACCGCCGTGATCGGTTTCTACGAATGTCTTTCCGGGACATGAACATCGGTACCACTGAAAAATTCACATAGGCTACGGTAAGCTTGCTTTTTTCGAAGTTCGTTTCGGTATCGGGATCCAGGATAAAGGTAGTCTCGTCTCCATCTATGATCCTTGCCGCGTCATCTTCGAACTTGAAGTTATACCAGGTCACACTAGGTCCCCATTCGATGAGGAACGACCCTCCCAAGTAGGTTTGGTTCACAGAGACTAAACCCACATACCAGGAGCCCCAAGGGCGAACGGCATAAGGTTCGTTATTTTCATCGGGGAACTCACCGTCTTCCAAATAATTGTTAGTTCCCAACTCCAAATTAAAAAAGTGTCGGCTGTAACCCCTTCTACGTCGCCTGCTGTAGCGGTCTTCATCTTCATCGGAGCGTTCTCGCTCCTCCCAGTGCTCCAGGTCTTCCACCTGCCGGTTATCCGTTACCAGTTCTTCTTCCGCCTCTTCTACTACGATGGTGGTGTCAGACACTGTGCCGTTCCCCGAAGTCAGCGTCGAGTCGGCGTCGAGCTCGAGGCTGAGTTTTTCCAAGACCTGGTTGAGGTCATAGTTTTTGAGAGTCTCTAAGTCCTCCTTATCCCTGACCAAAAAGATGATTTGGCTTTTACCCACATTTATGATCAATGAATCCGTACCATTTTGAGCTTTTGCCGACCAAGAGGAGGCTAAAAGGATCATGATAGTGATCAAGCGTAATGCCAGTAGTGTTGTTACCTTATTTTGAGTGATCATATTCTTTTTCTTTTGTGTCCAGGGCAAGCAAGTTGTTCTTTGCTTCCCTTAGCTCTGCCAATGCCCCGTCGCCTTCTTTTACACTTTTAATAATGTCAACAATCTTCTTAAAACCGCTCTTTTTAGGGTCTTCCGGCGCTTCATCTACAGCCGCTACGGCGTTTTTCATATCAAATTCCTCGATGTCAAACACTAAGGTCCTGCCCGTTGCTGCAGGCGTTGGCTTATCTTCTCCCGCCAGCAGGTCTTCTTGGGTCTTGTTTGGATTTAGGGCAGGTGTTTCGTCCTTGTGTATTTTTGCTAAAGTTTCGTTGTTGCCGGGAGGGGATAAGGCCTGTACAGCAGGGGTTATAGGTGACGCTTCGCCCGTTTTATCCTTTTGCCGGGGTTTTTGTGAAGGTGTAAGCGCTACTTCCTTTTGAGGAACTTTTGCTTCTTGAATGCCTCCCGTTTCTTTTGACTGTTCTTTTTCAGATCCCGCCGAAGGTGTTGCTTTAGTTGCCTTTTCACGAGTTGCGATCAACGGGGGGGAGCTTTGTTCCTCTCCTGGCCCCTTCATCGTGTCCTTTCCAGCGGTGACAGGGTTAGGCAAGGGGTTGTTTGATGGGGGAATGGCCGTCAATTTTTGCTTCTCACCTTTCCTGTCCACGAATTTGAAAACACTGACCACGGCAATCAAAAGGAGGATGGCAGCGGCAATCTTAAGATAAGGCCAGGCCACTTTTTTATTTTTACCAGCTACTTGTCCTTGTATTTTCGTCCAAGCGTCATTGGAAGGCGCTTGCTTTAACGTCTCCAGCTTATCTCTAAAAAGCTTATCTAATTCTTTGCTACTCATCACCTACTTCATATTTTGATTTAGCATCTGCTCTGTTTTTAGCAATTGTTTCTGTAACAAAACCCTTGCCCTGCTTAATTGGGATTTCGAAGTATTCTCACTAATGCCCAATTGCTCCGCAATCTCCTTATGGGAGTATCCCTCGATGGCATACAGGTTGAAGACGGTGCGATACCCCGTGGGAAGCTGCTGTACCAGTTTCAGCAAGTCATTGGCCTCTAATTCACTGTCCAGTGTACGATAGTTAGGCTCCCTGTCTGCTGCTTCAATATCCACTTCCAAATACATTTTCTTATTCTTCCTGATGTACGTAAGGGCTTCGTTTACCATGATCCTCCTGATCCATCCTTCAAAACTTCCTTCACCTTTGAACTGGCCGATCCGGTCAAATACTTTTACAAAGCCCCCGATCATAACATCTTCCGCTTGGTCAAAGTCCTTGATGTACCGGCAGCAGACACCCAGCATGGTAGAAGCATACGTGTTGTATAACTCCTTCTGCGCTTGGCTATCTTGTTTCCGGCATTTTTTTAAAAGTATATCTTCCCCAGATCTGTAAATCTTCAGTGTCATTTAGTGCGTTCTCACCCGGTAGATGCAATATACTAAAGAAGGGTTGCACGGGGGAGGAAAAAAAGAAGGAAGCCGCTAGTTCTACTTTACTAGGTTCAACTTTTTAATAATCAATTATTTAACAATAAACGGTTTGCCTGGGGTGTGATTTAGTCCATAGTATTGAGTAGTGAATAGCCAACGGAGAAACGGTAAAACTTGCTTTCTTTCCGAAGGGTATTCTCAATAGCCTACTCAAGACTAAAGACTCATTACTCAACCTATCAACACTATGACTCAAAAGGGTAACGAAGACCGATTTTGTTGCGGATATCATCCATGATTGCCAATAACTCATGGCTTTTAGAAAGCGGCATCACCTCGCTTTCGGTTTTGTTATTTATAAGAGCGCGGGTCACTTCGTCCGTTTCAAAGTTATAACCGTTTGTGGTCCTATGATCTTCAAAGACCACTGGCTGCTCTTCATCGTAAAGGTGGAGAATGGCCTTGGAGCTTTTCCAAAAAACAGGTAATTCGATATAACCTTTTTTACCATAAATAAAACCATCATTCGTAAACGCATGCCCTAGGGAGCAGGATAAGTCGGCCGTGGTGTTATTGCTAAAAAGGATCGAGTAAATATCGGTGAGGTCAACACCCGTAGGGGCTTTTGTAGAACTTACAGATACATGCTCAACGCCAGGCGGCGCGAAAAGGAGTGAAAAAGCAATAGGGTAAATGCCCACGTCCAACAGGGCGCCCCCCGCTAAAGCGGGATTGAAAAGTCTTTTCTCGGGGTCATAAGGTGCCTTGAAGCCAAAATCAGCTTTGATGTGTTGTACCGGGCCTATTTTCCCTTCGGCTATCCATGCTTGCGCCTGGCGAATGGCGGGTAGGAAGTAGGTCCACATGGCTTCCATTAAAAACAGGCCTTTGCTTTGGGCAAGCTGGGTCATGGTATCCAATTCTCCACGGTTGACCGCAATTGGCTTTTCACAGAGTACGGATTTGCCATGCTCAAGGCACAAAAGTGTATTTTCACAATGCAAATTGTGAGGTGTAGAAATATAAACGACGTCTATCCCCGGGTCTTGTACCAATTGTTCATAGCTGGCATGGTACCTTGGGATATTATGGTCCCTGGCAAAGGACCCGGCCGAGCTTTCTGCCCGGGAGCCTACAGCCACTAAGCTGGCGTTTTCAACGTGTTTGAAGTCTTCAGCAAATTTACCGGCAATTTTACCAGTACCCATGATGCCCCAATTTATCATTGTCGTTCCCTGTATTTTAGTATGCTGCTTTGTAGTTTACCTCGATCTCTACCTGGGTAAAGGTGCCCTGTTTAACTTCTACCGGATGGATGTTGTCATTACCATCAAAGAAATTGGCGAAAAGCCCTTCGTCTTCCTTGATAAGGATCGAATAGAAGCCGGGCGCCAGGTTTGCCGTAAAAGTACCTTCGGCATTGCTGCGTATACGCTGCAACGGTTCATGTGCCACGCTTTCGAAAAGTGGTGCACTCCCTTTGACCTGGCTAAGGTTCGTTAACGGGTAGATCAGTATCGTACGTTCTATGGGTTTGCCGGTTGGGATATCGCGGCCCGGACCGGGCATAAGGTCCCCCTCAAACCAAGTAACTTTACCCCTAATGCCTTGTGCAGCATCCTGTTGTGCCGAGTGGCAGGAAAGTGCCACGACTGATAAAAACATAATCATTTGAAGGGCTCGCTTCATAGCAGTAAAGTAAGCAAAAAAAGCCGGGAATGATGTTGCCTGGTGGTATGTTTCCGTTTTCATGGGGTAGCCATGAGTGAGCCGGAAGCATACCACCGAAGATCAGCCGTTAATTTTCGTCACTGTCTTTCACAATTTTCGCACCTCCTCTAAACTTAATATTACTGATGAAAGACTCATCCATGATGATCTCATCCGTGACAAAAGCCCGGGCACCGGCTGCCCCACCCGCCTCTATCGTGGCCCTTTTTACTTCATAGTCATAGGCCTCGAGTTGAGAAGCCCCGCGAATGTCAGCCATAAGTTCCATCCCAGACCCCTCCAACTCGATCTCGGATGCCCCGGAAGCATCGATTTCGAGGTTATCAATGTTTACATTTGCTTTTAAGAAAGAGGCACCATCCAATTCAAGTCGCAGATCGCGCTGCCGTAGATCGTCGATGTAGACTTTCGAGGCGCCCTTAAGCTCGAGCTCATGGAGATACGGCATCAAAATGACCATTTTGACCTCCTTTTGGCGTAGGCTTGACCGGTCATAGGCGTACCGGTCGTTCCAATATATCCGTAACTGATCGCCATCCTCCCGGATCTCCACTTGGTTCAAGTCCGGGGTTCTTCCTTTGAGCAAGACCATATATTTATTGGATTTGACGATATCTATCGTATAAGCCCCTCGAATGACAAGGTCTTGAAAATCTGTGAATTTCATAGTACGGTCATACCGCTCGCCTTCTAATACCGTAGAATTGTAATCGTCATTTTCTTCACAGGACAGGCATACGAGTCCTTCGGCCTCGGTAAAGGTCCACGTGTTGTCTTCCATGTCCGATACCCGGTAGCCATTCACATAGATCGTATTCCTAAGAATATGACGTAGTTCCTCTTCCATCATAAACCGGCTATTGTATGGAACGTATAAGTACATATCTAAGCTTTGTGCCCTGAAGATGGCCTCTTCTTTGAATTGTATGTTCGAGTCGAAGTAAAGGATTGAATCGGCGACCTCTACATTGTAGGTGATCATTTTGGCATTTTCTATGGCATTTCTCCTGGAACTTCCTTGGGCTTCGAAGTTCTTTTCGAGCTTGTACTCCTTACCTTCATAGCCCCGGATCGTGAGGGTAGCCACTTCGTAATCTTCCATACCCACTTCGTTGATCCTCAAAATGGCCGTCTTATCGGCAAGATCATACGTTTCGGTGACGGTATACTCACCATCTTCCCGGAATTTGTAAGCTATACCCGGTACGTTGACACTTAAGATCGCCACGCTGATGATGAATAACGCGAATAGAGTCCAGCCGGTAGAGGTATTAAAAACGATCTTTTTGGCGATCATCGATGAACCCAGCAGCATAAGGAAAATACTAGGCACCAGTACGACAAGGAAACCGGCCAGCGCTGTGAACATCGGGAAACTTTCAGGGACTAATTCTATAGGGAACCCGATATCTCCCCAAACAAAGCTGTGGTCCCACATCCCGGTGGAAAAGATCCCCAGCAGGGCGCCTAGGCTCACTACCATGGAAAAAACCACTACCAAGCCGATAAAGATCAGGAAGATCCCGATAATGATCCTGGTAAAATCCACCAAAAAGAGCATGAGTGGCCCGAGTATCCTGCCTATCCCGGAAATAATAGCGGCGATAAGCCGGAAGGGGAACAGTAATATCTTGACAAAGATGTTTTCATCTTCATCGCTTTTCACATTCATGCTCTTTTTTACATTGGTCTCAATGTTAGACAACGTCACCGGCTCCCCTTTCATTTTTACTTTATCCGTGATGGACTTCGCTTCCGGTAAAATGATCCAGAGCACTATGTATGCGATGAGCCCGGTACCTCCCAGGAAGATAGACAGCACAAAGATCAGCCGAATTATGGCCGCTTCTATTCCAAAGTAGGCCGCCATCCCCGAGGCTACCCCGCCGAGTACCTGTTTATCCGGGTCGCGATACATTTTCTTAACGCTCTTATCCTCGGAAAGGGACTCATTACCGGGAAAAACGATCCACATGATGATGTATACGATGAAAATGATACCATATCCTATCAATAAGAGCAAGAATACCAACCGGATCCACAGGGGATCTACATTAAAATAATGTGCTATACCGGCGCATACCCCGCCTATGATCTTTCTTTTCTGATCTCTAAATAATCTTTTCGGGCCATCGCCAGGTGCTTGTTCTTCTTCTACACGGGGTTCTTCTTCGAGTAATGGCTCTTCTACGGCTTGGAAGTCACGGATGCTGCCCATGGTGGCGATCAAACTTTTTACATCCTCTTGGGTGATCACCTGCTTGTCTTCATTAAGCTTAGACAGGAAGATCTCGGCCATCCGGCTCTCTATGTCTGCGATGATCTCTTGATTGTCATCGAACGTTGAAAAGTAAGCGTTGATAGAGTCTAGGTAAGCCTTCAACTCTTCGTATGCATCCTCTTCGATGTGAAAAATGATCCCGCTAATGTTGATACTGATATTTTTTTTCATTGTTGTTTGCTTTATGGTTGAGTTTTCGTGATTACTTCGTGGTCTTTTTTGAGGTGATCAGCCGGGTAGATTTCACGAGACCTTTCCAGGTCTCATTTAGGCTATTCAAAAAAGTCCCACCGTCCTCCGTAAGTGTGTAATACTTACGGGGTGGTCCCGAACTAGACTCAACCCATTTGTACTCGACCAGGCCGGCCTTTCTCAGCCGGGTCAGCAATGGGTACAGCGTACCTTCCACAACCATTATTTTTGCAGATGTAAGTTCTTCAAGCATGTCTGAGGCATATACCTCACCGCGGGAAATGATATGCAGGATGCAGTATTCAAGAATACCTTTCCGCATTTGTACTTGTGTATTTTCCAAATTCATCCGGTTTAGTTTTAAGTTGCTATCATTTCAAAGGAATATAAAGTGCTCATAATGATAGTTTTGACCTTGTAATACAAGTATACGCAAAAAGGTACTATGTGTTGCATAGTACTAAGTAAAAAATATTAGCTTGCAATGGAATGTTGGTGTTAAGCCTTGAGTCTATGGTCTTGAGTAAAGACACTCATTGGTTTTCCCGCCTTGACTCTTAGGACATCATTGTCCCCTACCCAAATTGTGAAACCTGTTTTCCAAGGAACTTAATACTCAAGACTCAAGACTATGGACTCAAGACTAAAATAATGTCAAAATAGGCTTGTTACTCCCGATAAATTCTGGCTATTTTAGGGATATACTTAACAGGAAAGAGTAAGAAGCCAGGGCTTTGTAATATATTTACAAGATTAGGATGGTACGGGGATCAATGTTTAGGGCTTTTTATACATGCATAAGTCTTCTTTTAATTTTCGGAACTTCTTTAGCGCAGACCAGTGCGCCAAAGTTTAGTAACGAATTTCTTTCTATTGGCGTAGGGGCAAGGGGCTTGGCCATGTCCGGTAACCAGGTGGCGACGGTTTCCGACGTTACAGCCGGGTATTGGAATCCAGCCGGTTTACTCAACATCGAGGATAAATACGAGTTCTCATTGATGCATGCCGAGTATTTTGCAGGTATCTCTTCATTGGATTACGCGGCTTTTGCCACTCCCGTGGATTCTTCCAGTCATATTGCTCTTTCGTTGATCCGTTTTGCCACGGACGATATCCCTGATACTCGTTTTTTATACGACGCAAATGGTGCTATCAACTACGATAACATCCGTTTTTTTTCAGCGGCGGACTATGCTTTCCTGGTCTCATACGCCAGGAGGCTGCCGATACTGAATGGCCTCAGGTTAGGCGCTAATTTTAAGGTGGTCCATCGAATAGCGGGAAATTTTGCCAATGCGTGGGGTTTTGGGTTAGATGTTGGTGCCCAAATGGACTACAAAGGATGGAATTTGGGCTTAGTGATCCATGATGTTACAGGTACTTTCAACGCCTGGAGCCATAATGCTGACCTTGTTTTTGATGTTTTTACACAAACCGGGAACGAGATCCCCAGTAATTCTATAGAGATCACGTTACCAAAAGCTACTTTTGGCGTAGCCCGCTATTTCCCGCTGCATGCTAAATTCGGGATGGAATTGGCCGTAGATTTTGTGTCCTCCTTTGACGGTCGAAGGAATGTCCTGGTCAAATCAGAGGTTATCTCGCTGGATCCTTCGGCAGCGCTGGAGATGGACTATAAACAAACGGTGTTTCTGCGTTTTGGAGCCGGGGACGTACAAGAGGTGAAAGACTTTGATAACTCTACGTATCGCACATTTCAGCCTAACTTCGGACTAGGGTTTGCGATCAAAAAAGTAACGATTGACTATGCCCTCACCGATATTGGCGACCAGTCAGAATCCCTGTATAGTCATGTGTTTTCTGTGAAAGCCGGTTTGAATTGAAGAAATACATTACAATATTAGCCTGGGTGTTCCTATCGAGTGCCCTAACTGCCCAAAATTATGGGAATGAATGGATCAATTTTGATCAACAATATTACAAGGTATCCGTAGCAGAAGATGGCATTTACAGGATCACGTATGCCGACTTACTCAGTGCCGGGTTCCCTTTAACGACAACTGACCCGAGGAGGCTACGCCTTTTTTATCGTGGCGAGGAGCAAGCGATCCTGGTAGAAGGAGAGGGGGATGCGGTCTTCAATACCACGGATTTTATTGAATTTTACGGAAAACGAAACGACGGCACCTTAGATGCAGATCTTTACCGCCCTTCTACCGCGCAGCCCCACGCTTTTTACAATATTTTTAGTGATACCAGTGCTTATTTCCTCACTTTCGGTCTTACTCCCGGTGATGGCAAGCGCATGGCTACCGTGGGTGAAAATAATGTGGGAGCGTTACCGGCAGAAATTACCCATAACGAAGACATTATCAGCTTAAACCTAGAAGACTATTCCTTAGGACAAGGCTTTGCTACGGACGAAGTGATCCGCTTCACTCATTTTGATCAAGGTGAAGGCTGGACGAGCAACGCGATCCAGGAAAATCAACAAAGTGACTTTTCACTTGCTGGGATCATTAACGAAGAACAGGCGGTAGCTAATCCTACCTTAGAAGTACTGCTAGTAGGGAGGGATAACCTAGCGCATAACGTCGAGATCTTTGTTGGACCGGGAGACGGGAGCTTAAGATCATTAGGTACCACGCAGTTTTTTAATTTTGAGACCGATCGGTTTACTTCGGTGTTGGACTGGTCGGATGTGAATAGCACAGATGGATCGCTCGTAGTACGCGTGGCAGCTTTGGGAGTATCCGGTGGTAACGATTTGATCAGCACATCCTATGTTCGTGTGAGATTCCCGCAAAATTTTAGCACCTCATCCGAGAGCAAAGTTTTTAACTTAGGAGTAAACCCGGGCAACGAATCGTTCCTAGAGATCAACGAAGTACTTGATAATACGGGTATTTATGACATTACAGACCCCGATAACGTAGCCCAAGTCCGTTTCCAGCTTAATAGTGGCACTGCCAGCTTTGTTTTAGGAGGAACGTCCATTGAAAGGAAACTTTATGTGAATAGCGAAGGTGAGTTTGGAACGCCAGTAGTACGAAGGGTTGACTTCCGTGACATCACTCCCGCTAATCACGATTACGTCATCATTAGTCATAAACTCTTAATGCAGCCTTCCGGTAGCATTGATAACCCGGTACAAGCCTATGCGGAATACCGTGCCAGCGATGCCGGTGGCAGTTTTGATACCTTGGTTGTGGATATAGACCAGTTATATAACCAGTTCAATTTTGGAGAGACCAGTCCACGGGCTATTTATGAATTCATGCGGTTCATGATCGACGAAGGTGACCCACGCTACCTGTTCCTGGTGGGAAAGGGACTGAGCCCGGACGTAGACTTTCATCGGAATCTTACCGGTTTCTTCACGGTAACTAAATTTGGTCAGACTTTCCAAATCCGTGATTTGGTACCCCCGGCGGGATTCCCGGGCTCAGACATGGTCTTTACCGCGGGCTTAGATGGTACAGAATTTGAACCTGCAGTCCCTGTCGGCAGGCTGCCGGCCAAGTCTTCTTCGGAGGTGGTGGCCTATCTTGACAAAGTCAGGGAAACAGAAGCGCTGCCTTTTGACGATCTTTGGAGAAAGCGGGTATTGCATTTGAGTGGTGGGTTACGTGAGTCTGAGCTTCCCCGGTTCTTAGGTTATATGAACGGCTTTGCTTCGGTAGCCGAGGATGATTTCCTAGGGGGTGATGTCACTACCATTCAGAAAAGACTGAGTGGCCCGATAGAGCTGATCAACATCGCCGAGGAGCTGAACGAAGGCCTGAACCTAGTCACCTTTTATGGACACTCTTCCCCTGGCGTTACCGATATTGACATCGGTTTTGTGACAGACCCCGTACAGGGGTATAACAATGCCGGGAGGTATCCTATGTTCCTGATCAACGGTTGCAATGCCGGGCAGTTTTTCCGTCCCGATGTCCTCTTTGGAGAAGATTGGATCGTTGCGCCTGGCAGGGGAGCCATAGGATTTATCGCTCATTCATTCTTCGGTTTTGAAAATACGCTACGGAAGTACTCGGATACCTTCTATAGTGTCGCCTATGGAGATTCTATTTTTGTGAGCCGGCCCATCGGCGATGTACAGAAAGAGACCGTCATTGAGTACATGAGTACCAGCTCATCCTCGCCGGTCAACATTACCCAAGCCCAGCAAATGATGCTGCTGGGTGACCCGGCGGTTCAACTTTTCGGCCCGGTAACACCGGACTATGAGATCTCGGAAGAAAATGTTTTCCTGGATTCCTTTAACGATGAGCCGGTGACTTCATTAGCCGATTCTTTTGCCGTAAAAATGATCACCCGGAACTTCGGGAGAACTTCTAACGATTCCCTCCGGGTGAATGTGTCCAGGACTTTAGGAAATGGCAGCGTTTTGCAATACGATTCTATATTTTCACCGGTCCTGTTCCGGGATACCCTTGTGATGGTGATCAGGCGTGGGAACGAAAACGGGTTTGGAAATAACCGGTTCGTAGTAACCCTCGATGGTCTGAACGAGATCGATGAACTGGATGAGAACAACAATTCTGCTTCTATTGATGCCTTTATCCAGTCTTTTGGCACGCGAAATCTTTTCCCCGTGAATTACAGTATTGTTAATGCCCAGCCTGTCAACCTGCTCGCACAATCCACCGACCTCTTGCAAGACGCCAGGGACTTTTTGTTTGAAATAGATACCACTGCTTCTTTCAACAGTCCTTTTAGAATGACCAATACCCTAAACGCGGAGCTATTGGCCAATTGGCAGACCTCCCTATTACCCAACATTCCTGTCAACGACAGCGTGGTTTATTTCTGGCGCACACGGTTTGCCCAACCCCAACCCGGGGAAAATACCGATTGGGTAACGAGCTCGTTCACGTATATAAACTCCGGCCCGGAAGGTTGGTCGCAAGGAGTTTTTGACCAGGTAGTTGATAACCAATTGTTTGGATTACAAAGTAATCCTGCCAATCGCAAGTTTGAATTTTTACGGATACCCTTGGACATTGGGGTACTGACTTTAGGAGCGGACAATGAGCTTTTACCCAATGGCGGTGACCCGGGCAGCGAAGATTCACTTTTAAATATATCCGTAACGCTCAATGATGTACAATACATTATAGATAACGGTTTTTCATGCCTGAACAACACGATGAACTTCGTGGCTTTTGAAAGAACAACCTCCAATCCTTATTTGGGTGTATTTTTCCCTTTCACAGACCGGAGAAGCTGCGGGCGTATCCCGCAGGTGATCAATAGTTTCGGGCAAAGTATCATGGCTACCACGTCTCCGGCGGGATTCTTGGTTACGTATGTCGACAACGTAAATGAGGGGGACAGCGTGTTATTATTCAGTATTGGTGACCCTGGTTTTTCGACATGGTCTGCCACGGTAAAGACAAAGCTTGAAGAGCTGGGGATAGCTACTTCCACGATCGAGGGATTACAGGATGGGGAGCCAGTCATCATTATGGCCCAAAAAGGAGCTCCTGTAGGGAGTGCCACCGTGATCAGGACTACTGAAGTCCCTGCCCGTGAGCAGCAGCTTACTTTCGATACCCGGATCACCGGGGTCACGCCCAACGGGGCGATACTCTCCACCCTTATCGGTCCTGCGTCTTCTTGGCAGACCCTCTCACAGTCAGTGACGGCCTCAGAATCACCGGTGACGGACGTATTTTCATTCGATGTGATAGGTATCACCCTGGAGGGTGCTGAAAATGTTCTTTTTCCTGGAGTAACAAGTGTGAATACTGATCTTTCGTCCATAGACCCGGATACCTATCCTTTCCTCCGGCTTCGAGTCAATTTGTCTGACCCGGATAACTTGACCCCTGCACAGTTATCGCGGTGGACAGTATTGTATGCCGGTGTGCCTGAAGGGATCCTCCTTCCTTTTGACAAGGAAAACCTCTCGGAGACCCGGCAAGAAGGGCAGGATTACGCCCGTGAGTTTGGGTTTTGGAATATAGGAGAGCGTAACTTCCCGGATTCCTTGACCGTAAGGTCTACCGTGTTTAATGTTGATCGGAGGCAACTCTCCCCCTCCGAACGGAATATTGCTTCTCCTTTGCCCGGGGATACCACACGTTTCACCGTAGAGGTAAATACGATCGGGAAAGCAGGCGAGAATGATCTCAACGTGTTTGTTAACCCATCCATAACCCCGGAAGTTTACTACGATAACAATGTGATCGATCTGCCAAGATTGTTGACAGTACAGGCAGATAATATCAATCCCGTGATCGATGTAGTTTTTGATGGCGAGTACATCCTGGATGGTGATATTGTCTCCCCAAGTCCTATGATCTCGATCAAGCTGAAAGATGAAAACCAATTTATCTTAAAGACCGATACGGCAGGTGTCAACCTCTTCCTCAGGTTTCCTTGTGAGGGTTGTACTTTTGAGCGTGTAGCACTGTCATCGGAGAATGTACAATGGACCCCTGCTACGGAAGATCGTGACTTTAGTGTTGAGTTTAGACCCGGGCGCTTGGAAGACGGCGTTTATACCTTCAGGGTAGAGGCTGATGATGCTAGTGGCAATTCTTCCGGGGTAGAGCCTTACCTCGTGAATTTTGAAGTGATCAACGAGTCTTCTATCACCAACTTTTATCCCTATCCTAATCCCTTTTCTACAAATACACGGTTTGTTTTTACGCTTACCGGCAGCGAGATCCCGGACCAGGTAAAGATCCAGATCATGACGGTTTCCGGTAAGATTGTCAGGGAGATCACACAAGACGAACTGGGACCCATACGGATCGGTAATAACATCTCTGATTTTTCGTGGAATGGTAAGGATGAATTTGGAGATCAGTTAGCCAACGGGGTCTATCTTTACAAGGTAATTGTAAAACAGAATGGGCAAAATTTGAATCATCGTGGTACCTCGGCGGATAAAGCTTTTAAAAACGGATTTGGTAAGTTGTATTTACTCCGGTAGTGTCGTGTCAAGCCTCGAATGCTGTACCAGGTACAGGATGAGTAGATTTGAGGTATTGGAAGGTTCTCGACCAGTTGGCAATCGGCAAAGGGCAGTAGGCAAAAAAATACAGGGTTGCCCATTGCACATTGTCAACTGCCGACTTTAAGAACGGGATTGGAAAAAATGGCTAACCGTTCAATTGCACTTAACGTAACATTTGTGTAAGCTATTCCCCCAAAATGGGTGATATACTTAATGTTGTTATTTTGCCGGGTAGAAATGACCCAGGAATCCAATAAAATATTATTTTTAATCCCTTGCCTTTGCTTTTGCACAGGTCTTCTTTTCGGGCAGAACTACAATTTCATCAACTACAATATTGATGACGGCTTGGCGCATGAAAAGATAACGGACATCTGTGAAGACCCTTTTGGTAATCTCTGGCTTGCCACCCTCGGGGGAGGGCTTTCGAGCTTTAACGGCCTCGAATTTAAGAATTACACTGAAAAAGACGGGTTGGCCAATAATATTGTACGCAACGTGGTGGTGGACCTTAAAGGCAGGGTTTGGGCTGCTACGGCCAATGGTTTGAGCGTTTTTGACGGTCGCAGTTTTGAAAATCACTTAATGGACACTACTAACGCAGGCTCTTCTATCAATGTGATCTGTAGTGATGTCAAGAATAACATCTGGTTTTCTTACCCACATGGCGGGTTAGGGCGTATTGATGAAGCCGGTAAAATCACTCATATTCAATTGGAAGGATGGATCAAGACCGACAAGATCATCGACATTGCCACAGACTCGAAGGGCAGGGTTTACTTTGTTTCCGCTATAAAAGGCTTATTTAAATATGAGAATGACGAGGTAACGTCCGTATTAAGCAATGCCGAATTTAAAGGCTACTTGCTGAATATAGAAGTGCTGTCAGATTCTTCTTTTTTACTGGGCTCCAACAAAGGGCTGGTTCAACTTAACCCCGGGCAAGCTGCCGCGCTCCACGTTATGTTCAAGGATAAGTTCATTACGTCTTCAGCCTATAAGAATAAAAACGAGGTATGGTTTGTGTCTGGGAATAAGGCCATGCGATATAAGCAAGAAACCCTGAAATTGATGAATGAAGATCACGGCTTTACGGATTTTCCTGTAAACAAGATCTTTTGTGATCGTGAAGGCAATGACTGGTTTGCTACAGAAGGTGGAGGGCTTTACAAGTTGAGCAATGACATTTTTGAATTTTACGGTCCCCAGCACGGATTGCCCAACCGGCCTGTTACCTCTATCTCTAAAGATCTCCAAGGCAATTATTGGATAGGTACCTATGGAGGGGGTGTGGGCAAGGTAATGAAAAACGGGAGGGTGACAGCTGTGCCTGTCAAAAGCCTGGAAAATGAACAGATCACGGCAAGTGCTACGGACAAGCAAGGGAATATATGGTTTGGAACACGCAATACCGGTTTGATCAAGTACAATGGAAAAGAATGTGAAGAATTCTCTACTAAAGATGGACTCGTCTATGACTTAGTCAGGGTTTTGTATAGTGACAGCCAGAATAACCTGTGGATCGGTACTACCAACGGGTTAAGCATTTATGCCGGGGGCTCCTTTACCAACTATACTACGGCCGATGGGCTTAGTGATAACTTGGTATGGGGTATTTCGGAACCACAGCCGGGGAAGATACTGATCGTTACCCGCAAAGGATTGAATTATTACATTTCAGGCCAGGTCAAGCAGGTGCCCTTGGATGAAACGATTTTTGATAAGCGTATAAATGTTTGCCTGCAAGATAACTTGGGTAATTTCTGGATAGGCTACTCCGGTCACGGCATTGCGAAAGTAGCTGCCGACAGGTCATCAAAGGAACTTTTTACCGTGGACAATGGGCTCTCCTCCGACCTGATCTATAACTTGGTCTTTGATGATTCCGGTAACCTGCTGGTAGGCTCAGAAAGAGGCTTAGACAAACTTTGCTTGGACGAAAATTTCGAGGTACAACGAATAAAAAACTATGGCAAAGTGGAAGGGTTTGATGGCATACGAACCGCTTACAATTCTATTTTTAAAGATACAGACGGCAGCGTCTGGTATGGCAACAGCCAGGGGGTTTTGCGTTACAAAGCACTGTCGGAAAGCTTGAACAAGGTGGAGCCGATCGTGTACATCTCCGGTCTGAAGCTCTTTTATAATGAAGTGGACTGGTTAGACTATACGGATGAGATATCCAGTTGGCACAATATGCCGCAGGACTTACGGCTGCCTTATGATGAGAATAACCTCGTCATCGAATACTTCGGCAATAGCTTGAAAAACCCGGGAGAAGTAACGTACAAATTCCGCTTGGAGGGCCTGGAGAACGATTGGTCGCCCTTGACTAAAAGAAGAGAGGCGGTATACACAAATTTGCCTGCCGGCGATTATACTTTCCAGCTACAAGCTGCAAATAGCGATGGGATATGGTCGGGTAAGTATGCTGAATTTAAGTTTAAAATTGTGCCGCCTTTTTGGCAAGAGCCATGGTTTTACGTACTCGCGGCCATCCTGCTCGTTATGGGTATAAAATTCTTCAACGATTACCGGGTGAGGAAAAACCTCGAGAAAATACTGACCATAGAACGAATACGGGCAGAAGAACTGGTGAAAGTGAGAAAGCGTATGGCCCGCGACTTTCATGATAATATGGGGAACCAGCTTGCCAGCATCACGGTTTTTACGAACCTCATTAACCTGAAATTAAAAGATAAGTCGCAAGAAATAAATGACTTACTGGATAACATAGAAAAGCATACCAAATCACTTTTCAACGGGACCAAAGATTTTATATGGTCCATAGATCCTGAAAGTGATAACCTGAACGAGTTGTTTACCTATATCAAAGATTTCGGGGAGGAGCTGTTTGAAAACACCAATATTGATTTTTTTTCGGCTAAAGATGATTTTGCGGAGAAGCCCTTGCCCTCGGGCTGGAGTCGTCAGATTGTACTGATATTCAAAGAGGCTATGACGAACGCCTTGAAGCACTCCGGCGCAAGTGAAGTACACCTCGAACTGAACCTGGACCAACGCAGCTTCGTACTTAAGTTATGGGACAACGGCCACGGTGCCGTCCTTGAAAAGATAAAAAAAGGCAATGGATTCAAAAATATGTCGTCCAGGGCCAAACAGATCGGATGCTGTCTAGATATTGTCAGCAAGCCGAACGGCTATGGATTATCCATAGAACTTAAAGGTGAATTGCAATCAGAACCCCAGAAAAAAGAGGTTAAACTTTATTAAACAGCATGTCATGAACAATTATTTTAGGTCAAGGATTGTCATTGTAGAAGACAATGACGCGGTGAGAGAAGGGTTCTCTTTAATCATTAACAGTGTCAGCAATTATTACGTCGTCAACGCCTACGACAATGCTGAAGATGCAATTAAAAACTTACGAAAAGACGCTCCCGAAATTGTTTTGATGGACTTGGAGCTACCAGGTATCAACGGTATAGAGGCCATCGGGGTCATAAAGAAGAATAATCCTAACATACAGCTTATCGTGAACACCATCTATGAAAATAGCGAATTGGTGTTCCAAGCCCTGTGTGCCGGCGCTTCTGGCTATATCACCAAAAATTCAAGCCATACGGAATTATTAGATGCCATCGATGAAGTGATCAATGGTGGCGCTCCCATGAGCTCAAAAATAGCTAAGATGGTGGTGAACTCGTTCCAAAAGAACCCGAACTCACCACTTTCCTCCAGGGAAACACAAGTATTGGAGCTGTTGTCAAAGGGAAAGAGCTATAGTATGATCGCACAAGAGTTATTCATTACCAAAGAAACGGCTAAATCACATATTAAAAATATCTACTCGAAACTGCAAGTAAACAGTAAGTCCGAAGCCATCGCGAAAGCTACCAAGGAAAAGTTGATCTAAACGCTGCTTTAGACCAGGTCAAGTCATACGTTAATTGACGGTTAGTGTACGTATCGAATGTATTTTCGGTATTGGGAAGTTTCGTGATCAGTTGGCAATCGGGAAAAGGCAGTAGGCAAAAAATATAGGGTTGCCGATTGTCTATTGCCAACTGCCAACTTTAAGAACGGGATTGGAAAAAATAGCTACCCATCCAATTACACTTAACTTAACACTAGTTCTACGTTGTCACATTCAATTATTTGACAGACAGGGATTTAGCTAAAAATGAGATCGTTGGGTGTCCTCATCAAAAACGAAAAAAAACTTCTCTATCGTCATTCCTTGCAGCCTGTGTGTTGGGCTAGATGTGACAAGGAATCTGTGAAGTCGTGAAACGAAAACCCAGTACACTCAAAAAATGGTTCACGTTCAACGACACAGCAGGTTCCTGCTCTCGCGCATCGCTCACCCGGCAAGGCCGGCAGGAATGACGAGGTTGGAAAGTAAGAATGACGAGGTTAGAAAGTAAGGAATGACGTTCTTAGGTATAGGTTTGGATAGATTTAGAACAGGATGTGGATCCCCCATCCTTTACAGCTCGCTGGCACTAGGTTTGAAACTAAAACCTCATTATCAATGACTTAAATCTGACAAAGTAGTCCTAGTCATGCCTTGGGATTCGATATAATAGTTCAAAATGCTTGATAATGAATCAGTTTGGGCTTGGAATAGAAGGTTTATGTTCGACCCGGGCTCAATACAACCCATCGGTCTCTTTTGTAAATCCCTGCGAACCCTTATACCTTTGTCAAAAAAAACTTGACCTGGTGGCAAATTCATCACCCTCTAACATCCGTAATTTTTCGCTGTCAGGATTTATCCAGATCACGAGACTGTGGAATTTGCTCATCATCGTACTTACTCAATATTTTGTGGCCTTTTTTTTGGTAGAATCGGGCGAGGGGACATTGTATTTCCTATTACATCCCAAGCTTTTCATTCTCTCGTTATCTTCGGTCTTGATAGCTGCGGCAGGGTACATTATTAACGATTACTACGACGTCAAAATAGACCTGATCAATAAACCCGAACGTGTTGTAGTGGGCCGGGTTTTAAAGCGAAGGGTAGCCATGGCTTCACATGTTGTGTTGAGTTCTATCGGGGTACTGTTAGGCTTGTCCCTGTCACTAAAGATAGGTGCCATAAACCTGCTGACCGTAGGATTATTGTGGCTTTATTCCAACCAGCTAAAGCGGATGCCCTTTGTAGGTAATTTTGCTGTGGCGGTTCTTACTGGGCTGGCGGTATACATTGTAGACGTTTTTTTCAATTCGGGCAACTTGATGATCGTGGCCTTTTCAGCGTTCGCTTTTTCTTTTACCCTTATCCGTGAGATTGTAAAAGATATCGAGGACCTGCAAGGCGACTCTACTTTTGGCTGTAGGACCTTACCCGTGGTGTATGGAGTTCGGCGCACGAAAACCCTGGTCTACCTATTTTCCCTGTTATTCCTGGGTGGCATGTGCTTTTTGACTTACCTTTTCGTAGGTACGGAACTCATGGTTTTTTGTGTGGGACTGGTAGTGCCATTAGGGTTTATTACTGCTAAGCTAAAGCGTGCGGATACGGTAAAGCACTTTAATCAACTCAGCAATTACTGCAAAGTGATCATGCTTTTGGGAATATTAAGTATGGCCTTTTTTTAGTGACGGCATGGTCGCGGTCTTTCCCTACCGGGGTCAATAAATGATCCTCATTTTTCAGTTTTTTTTAAATAACTTGGCCTCATAAACCTTATACGTCTTGAATTAGTGAGTACACCCATAAACAGGATTGCCATATTTGCTTCCGGCAGTGGCACCAATGCCCAAAACATCATTGATTATTTCAAAAAAGTACCGGGGATAGAAGTAAGCCTCGTGCTTTCCAATCGCTCTTCTGCCTATGTATTACAAAGAGCCAAAGATCTCGGTGTAAAGGCTGCCAGCTTTACAAGAGAGGATATCTATGAAACGGATCGGCTTGCGGATCAATTAAAAAAGGGCAATATCGATTTTATTGTTTTGGCCGGATTCCTATGGCTGATGCCCGCCGCCTTGATCAACGCATATCCAAACCGTATCTTAAACATCCACCCGGCGCTGCTTCCTAAATATGGAGGGAAAGGCATGTATGGCGACCGCGTACACAAAGCAGTAAAAGAAGCCGGGGAAAAGGAAACGGGGATCACGATCCATTATGTTAACGAACAATACGATGAGGGACAGGTAATCTTCCAGGCCAGGTGTACCATTGATCCGGGGGACGATGTTACCGAAATTGCAGCAAAGGTGCATGCACTAGAATATGGGTACTATCCGAAAATCATAGAGAATGTTATTAAAGGTGTTAAGATAATGCCTGGATCTTTGTAATACAGTAAGATGACCCCTTGGGGCTACTATTAATATAATTACTGGCTGACGGTCGTGTCACATCTACGTCGACGGTTAAATTATTTTTTCGGTCTCGTTCCCAAAGTCGATGGTCGGCAATAAACAATCGGCAACTCTATGTTTTGCCAACTGCCCTTTGCCTATTGCTGACTAGTTGAGAATTTCCTATTACTGTAAAAAGAATTCATCATCCTACCTTAAGGATCATTTGAGGTGTGACACGACTAGGCCCCAAGACTCTTCTTGGCGATTCTTAGACAATTAGTTTGCAAACTTCATTCTAGGTATGCTGTGATAGGCCTATAAATGTATTAATTTTGACACGTTGGATCAATATGTTACAGGATCAGTTGATTGGTTCAACCGCAGCGTGCCAAGGATGATTTAACAGTAAGAAAAATAAGTTTTTATTGTTTAGAATTTAAAACAAAGTGAATTTGGAACAAGAATATATAGTTCCCCAGGCATGAAAAATTGGGGTGTTGATGACCCTGTGCTGGATTTAATAATTTAATTCCCATTTCCCGTTTGGCGCGGGTTTTCCAAACCCGTGCCAGTATATGTACAGGTTCTCTGAACCTGCTGTGAATAAGGATGGAGACGAAGGCCGGGCCTGGGAATCACAAGCAGCTTTGCCCCTATAATTTTGCATCCCAAATTCACACTAAATGAGGTTTTTACGTATTTATTCCAAGGCTTATCATTAGGTTCTTTACAATCCTATAATCCCGATTTTCGTCTAAAATAACCTTATGAAGACCATTCTACAAGAGAATATCAAACGCCTGCAATCAGGGGATTATCTCACACCCCGGCAGTTGATGGCAGCATCAAAAATAAACGAAAGAGAGCAATGTCTTATCGTGGCCCAGGGCAGTGACCACTTCTATTTCAGCATAGAAATAGAAGGAGAAACGGGTGAATTCGTACTGGAATTAGACTCGCATGAAAAGTTTACTCCTTATAAAAGGGAGATAGAGCAAGAATGGAATGAAATCTATTTTGCGGGGTTGCTCCTTTTGAAAGAGTATTATCGATCCCTGCTCGAACCTCTTTCTATGGAGGGTAAGATATATACCCGTGCCGGGATGATGCAGCGCGTTTTAAAGGAGAGGCAAGAAAAAGCGCTGAAGGCCGAATATAAGATTGAATTCGCGAATAATATCTATGGCGAGCATCTTCTTATCAACGAAAAGGGCGAGAAATATTATGTTACCCTTCGCGACTTCGAAGAAAAGACCGGGTACATTAATAATATCGATTGGAAAACCAATAAACTGGGCACTACCAAGCATATATTATACGTATTCCATGTGCTTGAAATGAATAGAGGCCTGTACAAAAAGCTTCACAAGACGTATCCATTTGTAGAAGTTTACACGGACCCCTTACGTGACTACCAAGTAACATGGTATTATCCTCATCCACTTCCCGACAATCTTTCCAACCTTCTATTTTCCTATTTCGGTGAAGATAGATACGTCTCGGAGAGTAACCTTAGGGACCTGCTTTTTTTCATCCGGGAGATAGAAGAGTACGATAATATCCTGGTCAGGCCTGAAGTTTTTGAGAAGATAGACCGTGAGTACCAGCGATATTCATTAATGACGTTGGCCCAAAAGACCAAATTAGACCTTAGCGAGTTGAAAGTGACCCCTTTTCCATACCAAGAGGCGGGCATCTCTTTTACTGCTTTTAAGAAAGGTGCCATTATTGCGGACGATATGGGTTTGGGGAAAACTCTCCAGGCCATAGGTGCTGCCATCGTCAAAAAATCAACCTTTGGTTTTCAAAAAACCCTCGTGATCTGCCCGGCTTCATTAAAAGCACAATGGAAAAGTGAAATTGAAAGATTTACCGATCAAGGGGCTGTGGTAGTGGAGGGAACTCCACACGAGAGAAGGAAGATCTATGCCGAATTTGATGGGTATTTTTTTATCACCAATTATGAGGCTGTCCTTAAGGACAGCCGGTACATTAATGAAAGCAAGATAGATTTCCTTATTCTTGACGAGGCCCAGCGTATTAAAAATTTCAATACAAAAACGCACAGCGCCATTCGCAGGATCGGGAAAAAGCACGCGCTGGCCATCACGGGTACACCCATAGAGAACAAACTATTGGACCTCTATTCCATCACTATATTTTTAGACCCATATTTCTTAACCCCGTTGTGGGAATTCTCTTACCAGCATTGTGTTTTTGACCCTGCTGAAAGAGACAAAATACTCGGTTACTATAATTTGAATGCGTTAAAAGAACGCATAAAGGAGATTTTGATCCGGCGCGAAAAAAGAGCCGTCTTAAATGAGCTGCCCAATATCCGGCAGATTGACGTGCCTGTCGCTTTAACTCCCTATCAAGGTGAATTACATGCCGGGTATGCTTCTGGGGTAAGCCAAATACTAAGAAAAAAAT
This sequence comes from Fulvivirga sp., assembly GCA_028280565.1. Lineage (GTDB taxonomy): Bacteria > Bacteroidota > Bacteroidia > Cytophagales > Cyclobacteriaceae > Fulvivirga. Next base: position 41,893 of record JANQLQ010000147.1, on the reverse strand, counting down.
TTAAAACACCTTTTGACATGCAGATGCTTATGCACTTGCTTACCAATATGCGTATGGTGTGTGACTCCTCTGCCTTAGTAGATGATAAATCCCACGACTCTCCTAAGCTTATGGAGCTAAAGCATATTTTGACAGAAAAGTTGAATTTGCCTGGAAGTGACCGGAAGGTGATCATATTTTCCGAATGGGTGAAGATGAACCAGTTGATAGGGCAAATGCTTAGGGACAACAATATTGAATTTACTGAGCTTAACGGGAAAGTGCCGGTGAAACACAGGGGGCGCCTGGTCAAAAAATTTGAGAATGACCCGGGATGTAATGTCTTTCTTTCTACCGAGGCAGGCGGAGCTGGGCTAAACCTCCAAGTGGCAGATACTATCATCAACTTTGAACTGCCCTGGAATCCCTCTAAAAAGAATCAACGCATCGGCAGGATCGATCGTTTAGGACAAAAAAGTGAACATCTCACGGTGATCAACCTTATCAGCCTCCATTCTATCGAGCAGAAGATTGCCGCAGGCCTGGTTTTAAAACAAAACCTGTTTGACGGGGTGCTTGATGATTCTGCTGACTTGGACATCGTCGATTTTTCAGAGAAAGGAAAAGGACAATTCTTAAAGCAATTAGAACAACTCATTGAAGAACTACCCCAGTGGGATGATTTAGGGGATATCCAAGAGGAAGAAAACGAACTTTTGCAAGAAATTAACGCTATAAACAGCCTAGAAGACACCCAGGGCCACGGGAAAAAAGAGCCACGGGAAAAAAAGCAGATGGAAAAGCCTGCGCCAGGAGAGACCCCCATACCTGGAAAGGCCGATCAAGACCAGCATGGAAAGATAAAAGAAATGGAAGACGTGATGAACCAAGGGCTTGGGTTCTTGGCTGGGCTTTATAAAATGAGTACTGGGCAAGAGATGGGCATAGAAAACCAAAAAATAGAGATCGACGAAGAAACCGGTGAAGTAATGATGAAATTTAAACTGCCAGGGTTTAAATGAGGGGCTTCTCCAGCATGCTTTGGCCCGCTATCTCCTCACTTGTTCTCGTTCATAAAACGAAGACACCCGGGCAGTGCGTTTGCCCGGCATGTTTTTATCACGATCGTCGCTAACAGATGCGCAGGAACTTAAACCGGGGGGGATAGTATATCCTTCTCGCCAAATAAAATTCTGTCCGGGGGATAAAGTATTTTTCCTGCCAAATAAAATTTTTCCCGGGGCCTGAATAACAGGTTTCTTGGGAGGTGACCTGCTCTCCGGGGGCTTTTTTTCGATCCCGGGGGAATATATTGCTTTTCCGGGGGATGTTTTGGCCTTTCCGGGGAGATAAAAAGGCTACCCGGGGGGTAAAAAAATACACCCGGGGGAGTTTTGAAAGATTTTCCTGGCAATTCGATCAAGCCGGGGCAATTATCTCCCAAAATAGGCGCTGGCGAGTGGGTTTTTGTAGGATATGGGTGTGTTTAGCCGGGTTACAAACCCTGGGGGTCACTAAAAGGGCGCAAGTTGCAAACTTGCGCCAGTTAAGAGCCCGGGTCAGCGATCCTTTTTCTCTTGCAAAAACCTTTCCAGCATCGCCACCTTTTCCTGTTCGCTTTTTAGCAATTTCTCATACAGCTTTTCATTTTTATCAAGGGCCTCCATCAATTTATCCAAAGGATTGAACGTGCAGTTGTAATTAAAGGCATTGCTACTGTTATCATGGGTGGTAACGATATTGTAAACCGCGGCATCCTCATCGAGGTGTTTGATGGCATCTGCCGAGACTCCCATGGCTTTCGCCATCCTCATTAATTGATCATGGTCTACGGTTTCGTTAGATTCGATGTTGGAAACGGCCTGTTGGCTGATGCCCAGTTTTTCGGCTACGTCTTCTTGGGTGAAATTGAGCAGCTCGCGCATGTGTCTTATTTTTCTTCCTAGGTTCACGGGTCGGGGTTTTGTTGTATGTTCCATAGATCAAATATATCCACTTGGCGGGGAGTTACAAAGGACCTGGCCCGTATTGGTGAAGATACAAATTGGGCTTGTGAAAATACCAGTTGATTACCAATCCTACCATGCAAGCCTGTAGTTATATTAGTGGGGTTTTTTTGTAGGATGTGGGTATGTTTAGCCGGGTTACAAACCCTGGGGATCATTAAAAAGTCACAAGTTGCAAACTTGCGCTAGTTAAGGGAGTCGTAGAATGGAAGCTACTCCCCGGTTTAAAGACTGTGCAATTATTCAAAACCTCATTTAAGCCTCGGCTACGATGATTTTAAATCGAACTGGGGTGGGTAGATTACAAATCGAAACCATGAATTCAAAGCCTCCAATGCTCCATCTATGTTACGAAGCACTTTACTTTCTTCGGGCACTTATGGCAGCTCGTTCTTAATATTCATAAAAATGTATAGCTTTGCCGCTTCATTTACTAAAAACCGCTACCACGTATGGGGCTTACCTGGCCGGTCTTGCAAAGACCTTATCCTTGGAAAAAGACCCTAAATCATGAGCTACCATGTCATTGAAAAAGATCAGATCAGCGCTTATTTCTGTTTTTTATAAGGATAAGCTAGAACCTATCGTCGAGCTGCTTGCTAAGCACGGCGTCCAAATATTCTCTACGGGAGGGACACAAAAATTTATCGAGGACCTGGGAGTGCCGGTCACTGCCGTGGAAGACCTCACGAGCTATCCCTCCATTTTGGGAGGTAGGGTAAAGACGTTGCACCCAAAAGTATTCGGGGGCATTTTATACCGTAGGGAGCTGGAAGATGATCTTCAACAAGCCGAGCAATATGAAATACCTCCTATTGACCTGGTAGTGGTAGACCTGTATCCCTTTGAAGAGACCCTAGCCTCCGGCGCCTCGGAACAGGACATTATCGAAAAAATAGACATCGGGGGAATATCTTTGATCCGGGCGGCTGCTAAAAACTTTACTGACGTGCTCATCGTCTCGTCGAGAGACCAGTACGAGGAAGTAGCCGCGATCTTGGCAGAGAAGGAATGCGCCACCGATCTACAAGACAGGAAACTCTTCGCAGCCCGCGCATTTGATGTTAGCTCAAATTACGATACAGCCATATTTAACTATTTTAACCAGGATACACCTGTAGGTAGCTTTAAGCAAAGCGTACGTGAGAAAAAAACATTGCGCTATGGCGAAAACCCGCACCAGCAAGGAGCCTTTTACGGTGAGCTTTCGTCCATGATGCGGCAGTTGAACGGCAAAGAGCTCTCCTACAACAATCTTGTGGACATTGATGCCGCGGTAAACTTAATAGAAGAGTTCCAGGAGACCACTTTAGCCATTTTAAAACATACCAATGCCTGTGGTGTGGCGACAGCCCCTACAGTAAAAGAAGCCTATCAAAAAGCATTTGCAGCGGATACAGTTTCTGCTTTTGGAGGTGTCCTGGTCACTAATAAAACAGTGGACAAAGCGGCTGCAGAAGAGATGCATTCGCTTTTCTTCGAGATTTTGGTAGCACCCGGTTTTGACGATGACGCACTCGAGGTACTAAAGCAAAAAAAGAACCGGATAGTATTGCAACAGCTGGAGCCATTACATACGACAAAACAATTCAAAAGCCTACTTAACGGGATCATTGAGCAGGATCGTGATCTTAAGACCGACGGGGTGGAGGATTTAAAAACGGTAACACATGCCGAGCCTACGGATGCGGATAGGTCTGCATTGATCTTTGCCAGCAAAGTATGTAAACATACCAAGTCCAATACCATCGTATTGGCTAAGGACGGACAGTTATTGGCGAGTGGCGTTGGGCAGACGTCCAGGGTAGATGCCTTAAAACAAGCGATCCTGAAGGCGAAAGAGTTTGGGTTTGAACTTAACGGGGCGGTAATGGCTTCGGATGCTTTTTTCCCGTTCCCGGATTGTGTGCAAATTGCATCTGGTGAGGGGATTAAAGCAGTCATCCAACCTGGGGGGTCAATTAAAGACCAGGATTCGATTGATTTTTGCAATAAACATAACATGGCTATGATATTTACAGGAGTACGCCATTTTAAACATTAAAAAAAACTTTATTTGGTGATTCTATAAAGAAACTAATTTGTAAATTTCCGTTTGTTCATAACCCAAACTTTTTGATTATATAACATGGGATTGTTTGACATTTTTTCTAGCGACATCGCTATAGACCTTGGTACTGCTAACACCCTCATCATCCATAAAGACAAAATTGTAGTAGACGAGCCCTCGATCATCGCCATTGATAAGAATACCAACAAGGTGTTGGCCATCGGCAGGGAGGCCATGCAAATGCATGAAAAGACGCATGAAAATATCAAAACGATCCGCCCTCTGAAGGACGGTGTGATCGCCGATTTCCATGCCGCGGAGCATATGATCAGGGGAATGATCAAAATGATCGACAGTGGCAAAAAATTCTTCCCGGCCTCGCATCGCATGGTGATCTGCATACCTTCAGGCATCACCGAGGTGGAAAAAAGGGCCGTGCGCGACTCGGCCGAACATGCCGGGGCCAAAGAAGTGTACATGATCCACGAGCCCATAGCCGCGGCTATCGGGATTGGGATTGACATAGAAAGGCCGGTAGGTTCTATGATCGTAGATATTGGGGGGGGTACCACGGAGATTGCCGTGATCGCCCTATCAGGCATTGTCTGTGACCAATCTATCCGGGTAGCCGGGGATACCTTCAACCGGGACATCCTCGATTACATGAGGAGACAGCATAATCTCCTGATCGGGGAGCGATCTGCCGAGAAGGTGAAAATAGAAGTAGGTTCGGCGCTTACAGAGCTGGATGACGGCCCAGAAGATTACGAGATCAGGGGCCGCGACCTGATGACCGGTATTCCCAAGGTTATAAAAATATCATATTCTGAAATAGCTTTTGCTCTTGATAAATCCGTGTCAAAAATTGAAGAAGCGGTGCTAAAAGCACTAGAGATCTCGCCTCCCGAGTTGTCTGCTGATATCTATGATAATGGCATTCATTTAACCGGTGGCGGAGCTTTACTTCGTGGTTTGGACAAACGGCTGGCTTTAAAAACCAAGTTACCGATACATGTGGCGGAAGATCCCCTTAGGGCAGTGGTGAGAGGTACGGGTAACTCCTTGAAAAACCTCAATTCGTTCAAGGCTGTGTTGATGACATAAGTCGTTTGACAGGCCTTGTGTTTTTGCGATTTGAACAATTTTGCTGCATAAATGCAACGATTATTCCTGTTTTTATACCAGTATAGGGCTTTTTTAACCTTTTTATTCCTCGAACTCCTCTGTATTTGGCTGATCGTAAGAAATAATCCTTACCAGGGAGCCAAGTTTTTTAACTCCTCCAATCGTTACGCGGCCGGTGTGTTACAGTTTTCCAGTAGCATCACGGATTATTTTGGGTTAAAAAAAGTGAACCAAGAGCTGGCTGCTGAAAATGCAGCGCTGAAGAAACAAGTTAACCAGCTTAACCAAAGTCTCTACAGCCTGGATATCCGTGAGATACAAGATGCTGAGATCATCAACCAGTTCGATTACATTGATGCCAAAGTCATCAAAAATTCGGTGCGCCAGCTGGAAAATTATATCACCATCAATAAAGGAAGAGATAGTGATATAGAACCCGGCATGGCGGTGATCGATAACAAGGGCATCGTAGGGAAGGTTAAAACGGTTTCTGCGCATTTTTCTTTAGTGACCTCTATATTGCATACCGATGTCTTGGTTTCCGCAAAAGTCAAAAGGACCGGGGACTTGTGTACCATGAAATGGGACGGCCTCAGTCCCTACCGGGCTAAGATCCTTTATGTACCTCGCCATATCCAGCTTCAAGAGGGAGATACGATCGTTACCTCGGGTTACAATGCCGTATTTCCCCGGGATATACCCGTGGGTACCATTACCGATTACCAATTGAGCGAGGAATCCCCCTTCCATGATATCACTATCGAGCTGGCCAGTGATCTTAACGGGCTTTCTCATGTATACTTGGTCAGGAATAATTTGAAAATGGAATTGGATTCTGTCCAAATCGAGATCATGGAGGTGCAAAGATGAGTGGCAGGATATTGATACAAGTTTTTTCCTTTTTTGCCTACCTGCTGGTGCAGGCGCTGCTGTTCAAAAATCTTGTGCTGTTTGATCGGGCCTTTTGTTTTGCTTATATAGGTTTCCTGTTACTGCTTCCCATAGAATCGAGTGTGATCATACTTCTTGTACTTGGTTTTGTTATGGGCCTCGGTGCCGATGTATTTTACGACAGTTTGGGAATTCATGCGGCTTCTTGTGTGTTTATTATGTTCGTAAGGAATTACTGGTTAAACCTGCTGACCCCACAGGGAGGATACGACCCCGGGGTTATACCTTCGATTGCTCTGGACGGATGGCAATGGTTCAGTTCCTATGCACTGCCATTGATATTTTTGCACCATTTGGTCTTGTTTTTTGCGGAGGCAGCCGGGTTCGGACTTTTTAGCTTTACGTTTGTTAAAGTACTGGCGAGTACCCTGTTCACGTTCATGGTGCTATTGCCGATCCAATATTTTTTCTATAACAAGAGAAGGTTATGAACGATTCAAGGAAGTATATCATCCAGTTGATCGTTGTTTTCGTGGCTTTAATTTTCTTGGTGAAACTCTTTTCCATCCAGGTGCTGGATGCACAGTACGTGGTAGCGGCTTCGAGCAACGTGATCCACAGGGAGGTGCAATACCCGTTCCGCGGACTTATTTACGACCGTCATGGCCGTCTTTTGGTCTACAATACCCCGCAGTTTGATCTTACCATCACCCCTAACGAAGTAAGGGCGCTAGATACCCTCAAATTTTGCGAATTATTTGAAATGACCCGTGAAGAATTCGAAGGAACCTACAAGACCATTAGGGGTAAAAAGGGCTTTTCTAGGGTAAGGGCCAATGTATTCATCAAACAGCTCTCAGAGCAGGACCTGGCCCGCGTACAAGATTACCTGGTGGACTTCCCCGGTTTTGACATACAAGCACGAACGACCAGGGCATACACCGCCCCCGTTATGGCTAATGCACTGGGTTATGTCAGTGAAATAAGCCCTAGGCAACTGGAAGGGGATACCATTAGCTATTACAAACAAGGGGATTATATTGGTCAAAGCGGCATAGAAGCTTATTACGAGGAGCAACTTCGCGGTAAAAGAGGGGTGAAGTTCAAGCTTAAAAACGTAAGAGGAATTGAAAAAGGGAGCTACGAAGATGGAGAATATGATACATTAGCCGTACCGGGTCAGAACCTTATAACTACGATAGACCTGGATCTACAGAAATACGGGGAATACCTGCTGGAAGACCAGTCCGGCAGTATCGTAGCTATTGAACCGGCTACCGGGGAGATACTTTCCATAGTTTCGGGTCCCTCCTACGATCCCAGCCTGCTTACAGGCCGTAATTACAGTAAAAACTTCGCCGAGATAAGCAGTGATACTTTAAAACCTTTGTTCAATCGTCCTTTAATGGCCCAGTACCGCCCGGGTTCTATTTTTAAGGTGATCCAAGCCATGGTGGCACTGAACGAAGGTGTGATCTCTACACAGACCTACATCCCGTGTATTATGGTACCGATGAAATGCCATTATCATGGCCCGGGTGAAACATTGATTGGTGCGATCACTAACTCATGTAACCCTTATTTCTACAACGTGATGAAAAGAGTGGTGAACCGTAGAGTATCGGAAAGTCCTTTTGAAGATACACGGATCGGTTTGGAAAAATGGGAGGAGTACATCGCTTCTTTCGGGTTAGGTTCTCCCTTAGGCATAGACTTGCCCAACGAGAAAAGTGGCATGGTGCCTGGGGTCAGCTATTATGACCGTGCTTACAACAACCGGCCCTGGAAATACTCCAATATCTATTCCATTGCTATCGGTGAGGGAGAAAACCTGGTAGTGCCCTTACAAATGGCCAATTTCGCAGCTACCGTGGCCAATCGCGGTCATTATTACATCCCCCACTTAGTAAAGTCCATCGGTGACAATGGAGAATCTTTACCAAGATACAAGGAGAAGCACTACACTATGGTGGACCCTAAGCATTTTGACGTAGCCGTGGAGGCTATGGCCGAGGTGGTAAGGTCCGGTACGGGGCAATACCGGGCTAAGTTGAAAGATATTGAAGTTTGCGGTAAAACAGGTACGGTACAAAACGACCCGCTGCCGGATCATTCTGTTTTTATAGCCTTTGCCCCTAAAGACGATCCTAAAATTGCCGTATCGGTTTATGTGGAAGATGCCGGTCAAGGTGCCCGGGCCGCGGCGTCCATTGCCAGCCTTATGATCGAAAAATATTTGCTGGGTGAAACAGGTAGGCCTTACATTGAAGAATTTGTTAAAAGAGGAGAGTTTTTGTATTGAGAAGAGCAGAAAACATATCGGGTAACTTAGATTGGCTCACGGTCTTGTTGTTTTTCTTGATCGCGTTGTTAGGATGGCTCAATATATTTGCCGCGGTATACGATGAAAGCGTATACCAAAATATCTTTGACCTCTCCTTAAATAGCGGGCGTCAGCTAGTTTTCATAGGCGCCTCGGTCATCCTGGTCATTGTGGTTTTGGTCATGGACTTTCGCTTCTATGATACTTTCTCCTATTTCATTTATGGCGCCGTTATCCTGCTTTTGGTGGTTGTTCTCTTGTTCGGTCGCGAGGTGGCAGGGTCCAGGTCGTGGTTTGAAATAGGCCCTTTCCGCCTGCAGCCATCTGAATTAGCCAAGTTCGCCACGGGTCTGGCGCTAGCAAAATACATCAGTACTACCGGGTTTCGAATGGATCGTTTATCCCACCAGGTAGCGTTGTTCGCGATTATCGCCATCCCGGCGGTGTTGATCGTGTTGCAGGGAGATGCCGGTACCGCCATGGTCTATTCCGTGTTTGTACTCGTGCTTTTCCGGGAGGGAATGTCACCAATTCTATTGATCACCGGGATTTTTTCCGCATTCATTTTTATTCTCACCTTGCTGGTAGAGGATCATGTATACCTTTATATGGGGATTCTCGCGGTCACTACCTTGGCCGTATTCTTGAACCGGAAGAAGATCAAACGGATCACCTTGATTGTGGCAGGGGCCCTGGTCATATCCGGGGTCATACGTAGTGTAGATTATGTGATCAATGATCTCTTAAAACCTCACCAGCAAAATAGGATCAAAGCTTTCATTAACCCGGATTCTGACCCGTTGGGGTTCGGTTGGAATGTGACCCAGTCCAAGATAGCCATTGGAAGCGGGGGCCCCTGGGGGAAGGGATTTTTGAAAGGGACCCAGACCAAGTTTGATTTCGTCCCGGAGCAAAGCACAGATTTTATATTTTGTACGATCGGCGAAGAGCATGGCTGGATAGGCAGCCTGGTCACCATTGCTTTATTCGTTACCCTGATCCTCCGTGTGATCTACATCGCGGAAAGACAAAAATGGCGCTTTGCCAGGGTGTATGGCTATTCGGTGGCCTGTATCTTTTTCTTTCACTTCGCCGTGAACATAGGCATGACCATAGGTCTATTCCCGGTTATAGGCATTCCACTTCCCCTTTTCAGTTATGGAGGGTCTTCTTTTTTCGGCTTTACTTTGCTGCTCTTTATCTTATTGAAGTTAGATGCCCACAGGACACAAGTGCTGGTGCATTAGTGATCAATAACACGGCTTAAAACCTTTTGCTCAATACTTCGAAAAACTCTTGTACCTCCTCGGAGTCGAGATCCCAATTGGGATACGTTTCCTGTATGTAATCGATCGCTGCTTGGTGGCTTTCACTGCGTTCTAAGATTTGTATCACCTTTTTAAATTGTTGATCATCTCCATCAAACAATGCGTTGATAAACATGAAACGTTGGTTGATCGTGAGGTTGTCTAAAATGCTTGTGATCTTCTGCTGGGCATGGATATCGGCAAGTGTATTTTTTGCATCGCCGGAGAACTCGTCATGTAAGGTCTTTTGTGGGGGACCTACATGCCATTGTACCGAACGCTCGTCCCCATTAGCCTGTGATGGGTCTTCCATCTTTTCTTGGTCTTCTTTAGGGGTAGGCGGATGGACCACATCATTATTTTGCCTTTCCTTCGGGGCTTCTACAGTGTAAATGTCACCTTCGCCTAGTGGGACCACGGCAGTAAAAGCTGTCAAATATTCTTCGATATCCTCGGGTGTATCATCAATACTTGCAAACACCTCGTCGAGAAGCCGGGGTAGATTACTCTTATCTACCATAGTCAAATGCTCCTCTTCCACCTTTTGTATGAGTACCTCCAGTAAATTCCTGTTTACCTTTACGTATTTTAATATTCTTTTGAGATCATCCACTTTTAATGAATGGTCGTTCATTTCCAGTAAATGGGTATAAAAATCATAGGGTGAAAAGATCAGCAGTACAGTCTCTTCCGTAGCGCCTTGAAAAAGCGGGACAAAATCTTTTTTGTTGATAGAGATATGTTGGGACAGCGTATTCATAAACTCTTGCAACGCCTCTTTAACCCCGGGGTGCTCATAGTCAAAGTATTTACTTTTAAGCTTGTTAGTTTCTTTTTGCCAGTGTTTGAATAAGTTTTTGAGCACAAACAAATTCACCTGCTGGATAGGCTGTAAGTCCAGTATTTCCTTACCTGATATCCTCTCTTTACCATTAAAAAAATCATCAGTGATCGTATCAGTAAAGCGTTCACTGTAATTTTTTATACCTTCGCGATTTAACTTGTTTTCCATTCTTGAGTTGTGATGTGAGCCAATACTAGGTTGACGAGATCAACGCGACTAAAGTTAGTAATTATGCCCAAAATCATAATTAAAAATATGGATCACCGCACGATAGTTACTTCAGCTGTAAACCAACCTGTGTTGAAAACATTACAAGAGGAGTATATAGATTGGATGCACGCTTGTGGTGGCAAAGGTCGCTGCACCACTTGTAAGATGATCGTGTCGTCCGGTCAAGCATACCTGGCCAGCCCTACTGCGCATGAGCAGAGGTTCATCAAGCTTGGACTACTCGCCAGCAATGAGAGGCTTTCTTGCCAAGCTATTTTGAAAAAAGGAGAGCTGGAAATAACAGTACCTGCCAATTCTAAGTTACCACATGTAGAGTATTCGTATTAGGAGTTAGCCCAGCGCATCATGTTTAAGGCGCTTGTTTTCAATGGCTAAACATGCAACTTTGGGCATGAAACGTGGGACATAGAACACCAAACATTTCTAATTTTGAAAAATGTTCATTGAACCTAATTTTGGAAAGACCAAAAAAACAGGCTGGATAGAGGTGATCTGCGGATGTATGTTCTCAGGGAAAACCGAGGAACTGATCCGAAGATTAAATCGTGCCATTATTGCCAAGCAAAAAGTGGAGATATTCAAACCCAAGGTAGACACCCGCTATCATAGGGACCACGTCGTGTCGCATAACGAAAACTCCATTCGATCCACTTCAGTGAATTTTGCGAATGACATTATACTCTTAGCCGGGGAATGTGATGTGGTAGGCATCGATGAAGCACAATTCTTTGATGATGCCATCGTTGAAGTATGCAACAAATTAGCTGACGCCGGTAAAAGAGTGGTTGTTGCCGGGCTGGATATGGATTTTGAGGGAAGGCCCTTCGGACCCATGCCCTACCTGCTGGCAGTAGCCGAGTTTGTAACAAAAGTTCATGCAATTTGTGCTCAAACCGGTGAATTGGCATCGTACTCTTTTCGGTTAGTAGAAACGGATAACACGGTTTTGCTAGGTGAGAAACAGAAATATGAGGCCAGGAGCAGGGCTAGCTTTATTGAAGGAATGAAAGAAAGAAAAAAATAAGTGAAAAACCTATCCATACTCATATTACTATCGATTTCTTTTACGGTTTATGCGCAGGATATTCCTCTTGGTACCTGGAGGACCCATTTTTCCTATAACCAAGTCAATCGACTTGCCAATGCGGAAAACAAGATCTACGCCGCCACCCCGGTGGGTCTCTTCGTTTTTGACCGGCAGGATAATAGCCTTACTACCTTGGGGAAATTACAAGGACTGCAGGGGGATAACATCTCGGCGCTCCATTATGATCGAGCCACTGCTCAATTGTTCATAGGCTACGCTAATGGTGACCTGGATGTGATCCATGATACGGAAATTACAAATATTGATTTGACTAGTAACTCCCAAATTACAGGCTCAAAAAGAATAAATTATATCACCCTACTAGGTGGGTCATTATTTTTAATGACTGACTTTGGTCTTTTGCGATTAGATCCGCAATCATTAGAAGTAGTAGAAACCGTACGACAGATCGGTAGGGAGCGTTCCACAGTGATGGTATACCAAGGTGCACTCTTAAACGACTCGCTTTTCCTTGCCACTGGAGATGGCATATTGGCCACCCGGCTGATCAATAATATTAACTTGGCAGACCCCAGCAGGTGGAAACGGTTTGGTCTTGACGATAACCTCCCGGAAAGGTCTTTCCAGGTGATCGTGAACTACAACAACAGGCTGCTCGCCGGCGCTGCGGGAGATGGGCTCTATGCATACTCGGGGAATTGGGCTCAAACCACACTCTTTTCAAATGGAGTTTTTCAAAATGCCCGGGTTCAGAATGAAAATGCTTATTTTATCGTTGACGACGGGTTGTTTGTCTTGGACGATGCCTTGGAATCATCACGTATTGAAGGGGAACTTATCGTGAACCCGTCTGACATCGTTGTGCAAGAGGGCGATGCCTTTTTTATAGGTGACCGAGACAATGGTATGGTTACCGATATTTCCGGGGGCTTTCAATCTTTGATCCCGTCGGGGCCATATTCTAACCGGGCCTTTAAAGTCACTTTTCAAAATTCCGGGGTGCTAGGGATCCCGGGAGGGTATAATGCAAGCATTAATCCACAAGGGATCCCGGGAGGATATTACCAATTTAACAACGGGCAATGGTCAAATTTTCAAAGCGAGGTGGAACTGCCGGAGTTTAACGATGCCGTTGACGCCGTTTATCAACAGCGTTTAGGCCGTACCGTCATTGCCTCGGCGGGGTATGGTCTGATCACGATCAATGATGAAGGCCTAACACAGGTGATTGACGAAAACACACTGGGGAGCCCCCTAGTTAACACGTTCCCTTCTCGTAGAAACGTAGTGGTATCCTCTTTGAGGGATACGCCGGAAGGGTTGTGGATACTCAATTATGCTGCACCTAACCCATTGCACCTTTGGCAGGATGACGGCCAATGGAGATCGTTTTCATTACCCTCAAATCTTGTTACTGATCTTACCGGGAATAGCACCCAGTTATGGATGATCGTGCGGCCTCGCGGGGGTATTGCGGTTTTTGATAAAGAATCAGGTGCCATACGCATCCTGGCAGAAGAATCCGGGGAAGGTGGACTGGTAAGCAGTAGGGTCAATGCCTTGGCGATAGACCGTGAAGGGCTCGTTTGGGTGGGGACAGACCAAGGGATTTCCGTGGTAACAAATCCATTTTCTGCACTCTCCGGCCCGGTAGATGCCTTTGAACCCATATTTGAGAACAGGCCCCTGCTTCGTGACGAGTTTGTCACTGCTATTGCCGTGGATGGCGGTGACAGGAAGTGGATAGGTACCCAGAACGGCGTATGGCTTTTTGACCCCCAGGCCGATCGGCAGCTTTTGAACTTCACGGAAGACAACAGCCCTTTGCCAACCAATGAAATATTGGACATTGCCATTGATCCGAATACAGGTGAAGTATTTTTCGCCACCCCCCAAGGCATCCTGTCCTATCGCGAGGGAGCCACGCGAGGGGGAGTGTCTCACCAAAATGTGAAGGTATTCCCCAACCCGGTCACGGCGGATTTTGTAGGGACGGTTGGTATCTCGGGCCTGGTGGAAGACGCACAGGTCAAGATTACCGATGCCAGCGGGAAGCTGATTTGGCAAACAAGAGCTGCAGGAGGCACCGCCACTTGGCAAGTAAATGATTACAACGGCAACCGGGCTTCCAGCGGTATATACTTTATCTTCAGTGCTGATAATGATGGTGAGGAGACGTTTGTGGGCAAGATTGCCGTTGTTAATTAATTCTTTAGGGATAAAGCCACATGCTGCATAAGACCAGGGGGATCGTTTTTAAATTCTTCAAATACCGTGATACCTCTATCATTGTGAAAGTGCTCACGGAAAAGCTAGGCCTGCAGACCTACGTGGTCAACGGGGTGCGAAGCAAAAACGCGAAAAGTAAAATTGCCCTTTATCAACCCTTGACCTTACTGGAAATGGTGGTCTACTTTAAGGAAGGAGCTGAAATGCACCGAATATCAGAGGTGAGGTGTATGGAACCTTACCGCTCCGTACCCTATGAAGTAATGAAGTCTTCCATAGGAGTGTTCCTGGCCGAGGTACTTTTTAAATCCATTAAAGAAGAAGGTGAGATCCCGGAACTATTTAGTTTTATCCATGATTCAATGATGATCTTCGATCACCTGGATACCGGCTTTGAGAACTTCCACCTGCAATTCCTTTTAAAACTGACCCGGTACTTGGGCTTTGGTATTGAAAATGCATTTGATCAAAACGCCATAGGAGGCGACACTACCATAGGTAGGCTACTAAACGCTTCTTATGATGACCACGTATCTCTTACACATAAAGACAGGCGAGAGGCGTTGGAGACGATCATCCGCTTTTACGGTACACATATTGAAGCTTTTGGCCACCTGAGATCTCTTAAAATACTGCAGGAGATCTTATGATCAAAAGGTGGAATTTCAAGTACCTGGCAAAAGAAGAGGTTGATCATCACCGTGTAGGATGAATATAAGCAGGCTGCCTGCACTTTTAGTACGTAAGCTATGGGCATAAGCTGTATAAAATAAGCCAATTCATTGATCCAACCGATCGGTTCATGACAGGGCACTGAGGCAATCTAAAATTTTTATCCTGGTATTTGCTTCCTCACTATTAGTTTCTATCTTTGCAGTCCTTTTGCGTAAAAATCGCGGAAGGAGAAGCATATATTGCTCTTAAATAAGTTCAAATGTCTGGTATAATAGGAAGAAAAATCGGAATGACTAGTATCTACAGTGCCAATGGTAAGAACGTACCATGCACGGTGATAGAAGCTGGTCCTTGTGTAGTTACGCAAGTAAAGAACGAAGAAAGTGACGGCTACAATGCCGTACAGTTGGGCTATGGGGAAAGAAAAGAAAAGAATACCCCCAAGGCCTTGTTAGGACATTTCCAAAAAGCGAACACCACTCCCAAAAAAGAAGTGGTAGAATTTAGAGATTTCCGAGCTGAATTTGAAGGAGGTATCCAGCTAGGCCAGGAAATCAAGGTAGGAGATGTTTTTGAAGAAGGTGATTTCGTGGATGCTATCGGGACCTCTAAAGGAAAAGGCTTCCAGGGCGTGGTGAAAAGACACGGCTTTGGTGGTGTGGGACAAAGGACCCACGGTCAGCATAACAGGGAGCGTGCACCCGGTTCTATAGGCGGAGCATCGTATCCTGCAAGGGTGTTTAAAGGTATGAGAATGGCCGGGAGAACAGGTGGTAAGCGTGTTAAAATGATCAACCTGCAAGTCATGAGGGTCGTACCGGAAAAAAACCTGATCTTGATCAATGGTTCAGTGCCCGGAGCTAATAATTCAACGGTAATCCTGGAGAAATAATGAACGTAACAGTAGTAAAATATAGCGGCGAAGATACGGGCAGGGAAATCACTCTTTCCAAAGAGATATTCGGAATTGAGCCGAACGATCACGCTATCTATCTTGACGTAAAGCAATATTTGGCCAACCAAAGGCAAGGTACACACAAGTCTAAGGAAAGGGCGGAAATAAAAGGATCTACCAAAAAGATCAAAAGACAAAAGGGTACAGGTACTGCGCGGGCAGGAAGCATTAAATCTCCTTTGTTTAAAGGAGGAGGCCGGGTATTCGGTCCCAGCCCAAGAGATTATTCTTTTAAGCTGAATAAAAAATTAAAAGAGCTAGCGAGGAAATCTGCACTGACTTATAAGGCGAAAGATGAAAATATCCGTATCGTCGAAGATTTCACCTTTGAAGCTCCTAAGACGAAAGAGTATTTGAAAATGCTGCAGGCACTTGCCTTGGCAGATAAGAAAACGTTGTTGGTACTATCTGAATCCAACCGCAACCTAGTGCTTTCAGGACGGAACGTACCTAATGCTAAGGTGACCACCGCAGATAGGTTAAATACCTATGATGTGCTGGATGCTGACAACCTCATATTGAGTGAAAGCTCTTTGGAGAAGATCGATAACTTATTGAAGAAATAATAATGAGTGTTCTAATCAAGCCATTAGTTACTGAGAAAGTTTCCGCGTTGAACGAAAAGGGAAAGTATGGTTTTATCGTAAACCATAAGGCCAACAAGGTGGAAATAAAAAAGGCTGTAGAAAAAATGTATGGGGTTACGGTAGAGGACGTAAACACCATGAACTACCTGGGCAAGAAAAAAGCCCGGTATACTAAGTCGAGAATTATTACCGGTCGTACGTCATCTTTCAAGAAAGCCATTGTAACGGTTGCAGATGGTGATGTCATTGATTTTTACAGCGAAATATAATTTGAAAGAAGATGGCAATTAAGAAGTTAAGACCAGTTACGCCAGGGCAAAGGTATCGAATAGCGCCAGCTTTCACCGAGATTACTAAATCCACACCTGAAAAATCGCTGGTTGTCAGCAAAAAGAAATCCGGGGGTAGAAATAACACGGGTAAGATGACCATGCGTTACATCGGCGGTGGGCATAAACAAAAGACCCGGACCATCGATTTCAAAAGAAACAAATTTGATATCCCAGCCACCGTTAAGTCGGTAGAGTACGATCCTACTCGTTCTGCCAGGATAGCTTTGCTGTATTATGCAGATGGTGCCAAGGCGTACATCATTGCGCCAGAGGGCATAAAAGTAGGTCAAAAAGTAATTTCTGGTGAAAATGTAGCCCCGGAAGTTGGCAATACACTCCCGCTAGGTAAGATCCCTTTGGGTACCATAATACATAATCTTGAACTCAAGCCCGGTAAAGGAGGGGCTATGGCACGAAGCGCGGGGTCATATGTACAATTACTAGCGAGAGAAGGAAAATATGCTACTGTAAAATTACCTTCTGGCGAGACCCGTCGGGTACTAGTTACTTGCTTGGCCACCATTGGCTCAGTATCAAATTCCGACCACATGAACGTGAGCCTTGGTAAAGCCGGGAGGAACCGGTGGTTAGGGAGAAGACCTAGGACAAGAGGTGTAGCGATGAACCCTGTAGATCACCCCATGGGAGGTGGAGAAGGAAGGGCTTCCGGTGGGCACCCACGTTCCAGGACGGGCTTATTGGCAAAAGGTAAGAAGACGCGTGCTCCAAAAAAATATTCTAACAATCTAATCATCAGCAGAGGTAAGAAATAATGGCTAGATCACTAAAAAAGGGACCTTACATCGATTTTAGACTGGAGAAAAAAATCGACGCCATGAATGACTCGGGCAAGAAGTCTGTGATAAAAACATGGTCCCGCAGATCTATGATCTCTCCCGATTTTGTGGGTCATACATTCGCTGTTCATAATGGTAATAAGTTTATCCCGGTTTATGTCACCGAGAATATGGTAGGGCATAAATTAGGAGAATTTGCTCCTACCCGCAATTTCAGGGGGCATGTTGGTAAAAAAGATAAAGGTAAAAGATAATTATGGAGGCAATCGCTAAACTTAATAATGTACCTACTTCCCCGAGAAAGATGCGTATGGTAGCGGATCTTATCCGTGGCGAACGTGTGAGTAAGGCTTTGAATATCCTAAGATTTGAGCCGAAGCAAGGTGCCGCGCGTTTGGAAAAGCTTTTGCTCTCAGCAGTCTCCAACTGGCAACAAAAAAATGAAGAGGTGGACCTTGAAGATGCTGACCTTTTCATCAAGGAAATCAAGGTAGATAGTGGACGTATCTTGAAAAGATTGAGACCCGCTCCCCAGGGCAGGGCTCATAGGATCAAGAAGCGATCAAATCATGTAACGATGATCCTCGATAGCAAGCTATCCGTAGCCGAGGTGGAAGAAACGAAAGAAGTAACTGAAGATAAAGAAGATAAGTAATGGGACAAAAAGTTAACCCCGTAGCTTTAAGACTCGGTATTGTTAGAGGTTGGGATTCTGCATGGTATGGTGGCAATACCTTCTCTGACAAGCTGGTAGAAGATCATAATATCCGCAAATACGTAAAAGCGCGTATTCCCAAAGGCGGGATAGCCAAAGTCGTGATCGAAAGAACCTTGAAAAGGATCACCCTTACGATCCATACCGCTCGTCCCGGCGTAGTGATTGGTAAAGGAGGTGCCGAAGTAGATAAGATCAAGGAAGAGTTGAAAAAACTGACCGGTAAGGATGTCCAGATCAACATTTTCGAGATCAAGCGTCCGGAACTAGATTCAAAATTGGTTGGAGAGTCTGTTGCCCAGCAGCTAGAAGCAAGGATATCTTACAGGAGAGCAATGAAGCAAGCTATAGCCTCGGCCATGCGGGTGGGGGCTCAAGGGATCAAGATCAAAGTTTCCGGCCGACTGGGAGGCGCCGAGATGGCGCGTTCTGAGCAATACAAAGATGGTAGAATTCCTTTGCACACACTTCGTGCAGATATAGACTACGCGGTGAGTGAGGCGAATACAGTCTACGGGAAGATTGGTATCAAAGTATGGATATTTAAAGGAGAAGTGTATGGCAAACGTGATCTTTCTCCTAACGTAGGACTAGGAAGCAATGCCCCGGGCGGCGGCGCTAGGGGAGGCCGAAAAAGAGGGCCTGAAGGAGCAAAAAGAAGAAGAGGTAATTAAGACTCGGTGGTTGCAATAGCACACCTATTTAATAAAGACACAAGATGTTACAGCCAAAAAGAGTAAAATTCAGGAAAAAGCAAAAGGGCAGGATAAAAGGTATCGCACAACGAGGCCACAGGATCGCTTTTGGTGCTTTTGGTATCAAAGCTCTTGAGCCGGGATGGATTACCTCTCGTCAAATAGAGGCGGCTAGGATAGCCATGACAAGGGCAATGAAAAGGGAAGGACAGGTCTGGATCCGGATATTCCCTGATAAGCCTGTTACCAAAAAACCGGCCGAGGTAAGGATGGGTAAGGGAAAAGGTGCCCCGGAATACTGGGTGGCCGTAGTAAAGCCAGGTACCATCATGTTTGAAGCGGGAGGTATCAAAATGGAATTGGCGAAAGAAGCATTAAGACTAGCCCAGCAGAAACTTCCTATCAAAACGAAATTTGTAGTACGTAGAGATTACGTAGAATAAAAGAGAAATGAAAAATTCAGAAATTCGAGCATTGAGCCTGGAGGAATTACGTCAAAAATTAGCTGGCGAGACCGAAGCATTCCAAAAGATGACGTTTGCCCATGCCATTTCTCCTATTGAGAACCCTATGAAGATCAAAGAAACACGGAAACTCATAGCCAGGCTGCAAACAGAAATAAGGGCAAAGGAGCTTGCTAAATAACAAAGAAATGGAGTCCAGAAAATTAAGAAAAGAAAGAGTAGGGGAGGTGGTCAGCAATAAAATGCAAAAGTCGATCACCGTGGCTGTAAATCGTAAAGAGAAACACCCTATCTACGGTAAGTTCGTTAATAAAACTACCAAATTCGTGGCTCATGATGAAAAGAACGAGTGTGGTATTGGAGATACAGTAAGGATCATGGAGACTCGTCCTTTAAGCAAGAGAAAGAGGTGGAGATTAATAGAAATCCTAGAAAAGGCGAAATAAAATGGTACAACAAGAGTCAAGATTGAACGTAGCCGATAACAGTGGTGCCAAAGAGGTGCTATGTATTCGTGTTTTAGGAGGTACAGGAAAAAGATATGCTTCCGTTGGTGACAAGATTGTTGTTTCAGTTAAGTCTGCCCTTTCCTCTAGCAATTTAAAAAAGGGAACGGTATCCCGGGCTGTTGTGGTCAGGACTAAGAAAGAGGTGAGAAGAAAAGACGGGTCTTACATTCGTTTTGAAGATAATGCCGCCGTACTGCTTAACGCCAACGATGAACCGCGAGGAACGAGGATTTTTGGTCCCGTGGCAAGGGAATTGCGCGAGAGACAATTCATGAAAATAGTTTCATTGGCTCCAGAAGTGTTATAAGCAATGGAAAGAAAAAAGAATAAGCAGCAAAAGCTGCATGTAAAAAAAGGAGACTCCGTCAAAATTATCGCTGGTAACAGCAAGGGAAAGACAGGTGAGGTCCTAGAAGTATTACCTACTAAAAGCAGGGTTATTGTAAAAGGGGTGAACGTGGTAACCAAACATGTGAAACCATCCGCTACAAAACCTGAGGGAGGTATTGAGAAAACTGAAGCTTCTATTCACTTAAGCAATGTGATGGTATTGGATCCGTCGAACGGAGAGGCAACGAGGATCGGTAGAAAACCCAATAAAGACGGGAAATTGCAGAGATATTCTAAGAAAACAGGAGAATTCATTTAACGATGGCTACACCAAGATTACGAGAAAAATACACCAAGGAGATCATACAGGCTCTCAAAGAGAAATTCCAGTATAGCTCGGTGATGCAGGTGCCCAAGATCGAGAAAATCTGCATTAACAAAGGTATTGGAGCGGCAGTGGCTGATAAAAAATTGGTAGATACGGGTGTAGAAGAGCTTACATTGATCACGGGTCAAAAAGCGGTACCTACCCTGTCTAAAAAATCCATCTCTAATTTCAAATTGCGGGATGGAATGCCTATCGGGGCCAAGGTGACATTAAGGGGTGTAAAAATGTACGAATTCATGGATAGGTTAATGACCGTAGCCTTACCAAGGGTTCGCGATTTCCGCGGTATAAGCGATAAAGGATTTGACGGTAGGGGTAACTATACCATAGGAGTAAAAGAGCAGATCATCTTTCCCGAGATCAGCATCGATAAGGTGAACAGGATCAATGGGATGGATATCACTTTTGTAACATCTGCTAAAACAGACGAAGAAAGTTACGAATTGCTTAAGGCATTCGGCATGCCTTTTACAAGCAAAAACTAATAGAAACTATGGCAAGAAAAGCGGTTATAGCACGAGAAAGAAAAAGAGAAAGGTTGGTAGCAAAATATGCGGCGAAAAGGAAAGCTTTAAAAGAAGCTGGCGATTACGAAGCACTGGATAAGTTACCAAGAAATGCCTCTCCTGTTCGCCTGCACAATAGGTGCAAGCTTACCGGCCGTCCTAAAGGTTACATGAGAAAGTTTGGAATTTCAAGGGTAACATTTAGAGAGATGGCATCTGAGGGGAAGATACCGGGCGTGACAAAGGCGAGCTGGTAAAAAGATCCTCTTTATATTTTGTTCGAAAGAATAGTTACGTATCTTTGCAGGCCCGTTTTTAGGGGGCGTGCAATTTTACTTTAGATAAAGAAAGAAATGACAGATCCTATTGCAGATTATCTTACCCGCCTCAGGAATGCGCTGAAAGCACGGCACCGGGTACTGGATATTCCTTCTTCTAACATCAAGAAGGAGATCACCAAAGTACTCCGTGATAAAGGGTATATTCTGAATTATAAGTTTGAGGATACTAAAAATCACCAAGGCAATATCAAGATTGCATTAAAATATAACCCGGAGACTAACAAGCCGGCTATTATGCATCTTGAAAGAGCAAGTAGGCCTGGTTTGAGAAAGTATGCCCAAGCGGATGCTATGCCCCGCGTGTTAAACGGTCTGGGTGTGGCGATTGTCTCCACATCTAAAGGTGTAGTAACAGATAAAGAAGCACGTGACATGAACGTCGGTGGCGAGGTATTGTGTTACGTATATTAATAAATTAGAAAATGTCAAGAATAGGGAAAAAACCAATTAAACTCGCCAGCGGGGTAAGCTACACCTTCGACCAAAACTCGGGAGAGGTGGCAGTAAAAGGCCCGAAAGGTGAGTTAAAACAAATGATCGACCCTGCTTTCAAATTGGTTGAAAATGAAGGCGAGCTGACTGTTGAGAGACCCACAGAGCAGAAGAGGCACAAAGCCCTTCACGGACTATATAGATCACTGATCAATAACATGATCTTGGGGGTTAGCGAAGGATTCCAAAACCAGTTGGAATTAGTGGGTGTAGGATACAAGGCTACTGCTCAAAACAATGTATTAGAACTTAGCTTAGGCTATTCGCATAACATTTGGCTGGCAGTTCCCCCTGAGATCAAAGTGACTGCACAAACGGAGAAAGGTAAAAATCCGATCGTGACGCTTGAAGGATCTGATAAACAATTGCTGGGACAGGTTACAGCCAAAATAAGATCGCTTAGGAAAGTAGAACCATACAAAGGCAAGGGTATCCGGTTCGTTGGAGAACAAATCAGACGTAAGGCAGGAAAACAAGCAGCTAAATAATTAAGAGATGGCATTTAATAAATATAGTAGAAGACTGCGCATTAAACGAGGGATCAGGAACAAGATCTCAGGTACCCCGGTAAAGCCTAGGCTGTCAGTTTTCAAAAGCAACAAAGCTATATACGCCCAGATCATTGATGACATCGCGGGTCATACCATGACAGCCGTGTCCTCTTCAGAGCTTGGCGACAAGGGAATAAATATTGAAGTTTCAAAAAACGTTGGCAAGAAACTCGCAGAGAAGGCACTGGCCAATGGTATCGAAAAAGTAGTTTTTGACCGTAATGGCTACCTCTATCATGGCAAGATCAAAGCATTGGCCGATGGTGCGAGAGAGGGAGGTCTTAAATTTTAAGAAGTATGTCTCAAAGTAATATAAGATCAGTAAAAGCCAGCGAGATAGACCTAAAAGAAAAGGTCGTAGCTATAAAAAGAGTCGCCAAGGTAGTCAAGGGGGGTAGGAGATTCAGCTTCTCTGCCATCGTGGTTGTCGGTGATGGCGGTGGTGTGGTAGGTTACGGATTGGGTAAGGCCAATGAAGTGACCGATGCTATTACCAAAGGGATTGACGATGCTAAAAAGAACTTAGTAAAAGTGCCGGTGATCAATGGTACTGTACCTCACGAGGCGATCGGTAAATATGGGGGAGGGCTTGTATTATTGAAGCCAGCTTCACCGGGTACGGGAGTTATAGCCGGTGGTGCCATGCGGGCCGTACTGGAAAGTGCTGGAGTACATAATGTACTAGCAAAATCAAAAGGGTCTTCAAATCCACATAACGTGGTGAAAGCGACATTTGATGCGTTGACCAATATGCGAGATGCTTACACCGTGGCGCAAAACAGGGGAATTTCATTGGCGAAAGTTTTTAACGGATAGAAAAATGGCGAAAGTTAGAATTTCTCAAGTAAGAAGCACGATCAAACGCCCTGAACGCCAAAAGAGAACAATTAAGGCGCTAGGACTAGGAAAGATCAATAAATCTGTGGAGGTGGAGCTTACCCCGCAGATCAACGGGATGATCAATAAAGTAAGCCATTTGGTATCGGTAACTGAATTGTAATTTTATGAAGCTGAATACATTAAAGCCTGCAAAAGGTTCAGTAAGAAATAAAAAAAGGATAGGTCGTGGCCAGGGCTCGGGTAGAGGAGGTACGTCCACACGAGGGCATAAAGGTGCTAAATCAAGGTCCGGTTATTCACAAAAACTTGGATTTGAAGGGGGCCAAATGCCTTTGCAAAGAAGGGTGCCAAAGTTCGGCTTCAGGAATCCCAACAGGGTAGAATATAAGGCGATCAACTTATCAACGATCGAGGAACTCGTTGGAAAAACGAAGGCGACTGCAGTAGATGTTGCTTTGCTCGTAGAGAATGGCCTGGCCGGAAAAAATGATCTAGTGAAAATATTGGGGAATGGCGAGCTTAAGTCAAAAGTCGACGTAACAGCCCATGCATTCTCAGCGTCAGCATCAAAAGCTATTGAAGCAGCAGGAGGAAAAGTGACCCAGCTTTAACATGAAAAAGTTTATATCTACGATAAGGAACATTTTCTCGATTGAAGACCTTCGCATAAGGATCCTGAACACCATCGGGTTCCTTATTGTATTCAGGTTAGGTTCTTTTATCGTCATCCCCGGTATTGACCCTGAGGCTCTAGGCAGTGGTGCACAAGGCGGTATTTTTGATCTTTTGAACACCTTTTTAGGAGGTTCGTTTAGTCGAGCTTCCATATTTGCACTTGGTATAATGCCTTACATCTCTGCATCTATCGTGATCCAGTTGATGACCGTGGCAGTGCCTTACTTCCAAAAACTTCAAAAGGAAGGTGAATCAGGAAGAAAAAGACTTACCCAGATCACCCGGGTGTTGACCATCGCTATTACGGCGGCACAAGGAGGTAGTTATTTAGCAGCTACCATTCCGGCAGAGGCCATTTTGTATCCCGGTATATTTTTTCATGTATCAGCAATCATAATCCTGATCACAGGTACCATGTTCTGTATGTGGCTTGGAGAAAGGATCACAGATAAAGGGATCGGTAATGGTATCTCTATGCTCATTATGATCGGTATCATTTCAAGATTTCCTGCTTCGTTGTGGTATGAAATCGTTGAAGACAAAGGGTTGAACGGAGCTTTAATGTCCGTTTTGGAAATTGTAGCACTTTTCTTCGTAGTTATGGCTGTCGTTGCGTTAGTACAAGCCACACGAAGGATTCCGATACAATACGCTAAACAAGTTATTGGTAATAAGCTGTACGGGGGTAAAAGAGACTATATCCCTCTTAAAGTGAATGCTTCAGGGGTTATGCCGATCATTTTCGCGCAAGCATTGATGTTTATCCCTTCCATGATCGCTGGACTCTGGAGAGATAGTGAAATTGGGGCCTATATTGGATCCACTTTTAGCGATCCGTACTCATGGCAATACAACTTGCTTTTTGGTATCCTGATCCTCGTTTTTACATTCTTTTACACGGCTATTACAGTAAATCCGAATGACATTGCGGATAATTTAAAAAGGAATGGAGGCTTTATCCCGGGAATAAAACCAGGAAAACAAACTTCCGAATTTATAGACCAAGTATTAACAAAAATTACACTTCCAGGTTCCATTTTCTTGGCATTGATTGCAGTGATCCCGGCATTTGCTGTTCAAGCAGGGGTAAGTGCTAACTTTGCCCAGTTCTATGGAGGAACTTCACTATTGATCATGGTAGGTGTTATCCTAGACACGTTGCAGCAGATAGAAAGCTATCTACTCATGAGGCACTATGAAGGGATGATGAAGTCTGGTAAAGTGAAAGGACGTTCTCAAATTGCTGCGGCCTGATCTCGAATGGTGAAATATAAGACCAGGGATGAGGTAGAATTGATCAAAGAAAGTGCGGAAATACTAGGAAAGGCGCACGGCGAGATCGCAAAGATGATAGAACCCGGTGTAAAAACCCGGCAGCTCGATGAAAGAGCCGAGGAATTTATCAGGGATCATGGTGGAGTGCCATCCTTTAAAAACTTTAATGGCTTCCCGGCTTCATTATGTATTTCGCTTAACGAAAATGTGGTCCACGGTTTCCCTAGTGAGTATGAATTGAAGGAGGGAGACATCATGTCCGTGGATTGTGGTGTATTTTATAAGGGTTTTCATAGCGATTCGGCATATACCTATCCTGTTGGGGATGTGCCAGAAGAGGTGATGCAACTCTTAAAAGTGACAAAAGAGTCATTATACAAAGGAATTGAACACGCTGTATATGGGAACCGTGTCGGGGACCTCGCTTATGCCATACAAAGCTATGTGGAAGGTTACGGGTACGGCATAGTAAGAGAGCTAGTAGGTCATGGTTTAGGCAGGGACCTCCACGAGAGCCCCGAAGTACCCAACTACGGAAAGAGGGGTAAGGGTCCGTTACTCAAAGACGGCTTGGTGATAGCGATCGAGCCCATGATCAACTTGGGCACCAGGAATGTAGTGCAGGAGGCTGACGGATGGACCATCAGGACAGCAGATAGAAAACCCTCAGCTCATTTTGAGCATACAGTGGCAATATTTAAAGAAGGGACGGAAGTCTTAACGACACATAAATATATAGAAGAGAACTTTAAATTTTAATATGGCGAAACAAAAGTCGATCGAACAGGATGGTACTATTACAGAGGCACTGTCCAATGCTATGTTCAGAGTAGAATTGGAAAATGGTCACGAGGTAATAGCACATATTTCTGGTAAGATGAGAATGAACTATATTAAAATTTTACCGGGTGACCGAGTAAAACTCGAAATGTCGCCCTACGATCTAACAAAAGGACGAATTGTATATCGATATAAGTAAAAGACATGAAAGTTAAAGCGTCAGTAAAAAAACGTAGCGCTGATTGTAAGATCATCAGGAGAAAAGGTAAGGTCTACGTGATCAACAAAAAGAATCCCAGGTTTAAACAAAGACAAGGCTAGAATATGGCACGTATAGCAGGAGTAGATATCCCGGATAATAAAAGAGGCGAAGTAGGCTTAACCTATATCTTCGGTATAGGTAGAAGCACGGCTCAAAATATTTTAACCCAGGCGGGTATCGACTGGAGTAAAAAAGTAAAAGATTGGACGGACGATGAGTCTAATGCCATACGAAGTATCATTAGTGAAAATTTCAAAGTAGAAGGGGTACTGAAATCAGAGGTCCAGTTGAGTATTAAACGACTTATGGATATCGGTTGCTACCGCGGCTTGCGACATAGGAAGAGCCTTCCTGTAAGGGGTCAAAAAACGAAGAACAATTCGCGTACAAGAAAAGGTAAGAGGAAAACCGTAGCGAACAAGAAAAAAGCTACCAAATAATAATACACGTTGATTAGCAAGGGCACAGGGCATATAAAGCTTTGATACTCCTTGTGAAAAACAAACAGGGAAAAAAATGGCACAAAAGAGAAAAGATAAAGCAAAAAAGAGAGTAGTGGCGGTTGAAGCCATCGGCCAAGCCCACATTAAGGCTTCCTTTAATAATATCATCATTTCGATGACGAACACATCGGGCCAGGTGATATCTTGGGCTTCTGCCGGGAAAATGGGATTTAAAGGTTCAAAGAAGAATACGCCTTATGCCGCACAAATGGCAGCCCAAGACTGCGCTCAAAAGGCTTACGATCTTGGACTGAGAAAAGTGGAGGTCCTTGTAAAAGGCCCCGGTGCCGGTAGGGAGTCAGCCATCAGGACGATCCAAAATACAGGGATAGAGGTAACGATGATCAAAGATGTTACCCCGTTGCCGCACAACGGCTGCCGCCCCCCGAAAAGAAGAAGAGTATAACAATAATATAAAGAAAAAGAGATCAGATAATGGCAAGATACAGAGGCCCCAAGACTAAGATCGCCAGGAGATTCAACGAGCCTATATTTGGCCCCAGCAAAGCGCTGCAAAAGAAGAGCTACCCTCCTGGTCAGCATGGTAGGAACAGGCGAAGAAAGCAGTCTGAATACGCCATACAACTTGGAGAAAAACAAAAGGCAAAATATACCTACGGGGTACTTGAAAAACAATTTGCCAACTTGTTCGACAAAGCATCCCGAAAGTCTGGCATTACGGGTGAGATCCTGCTTCAGCTTCTTGAGTCTCGGCTGGATAATACGATCTTTAGACTGGGAATAGCGCCTACACGTCGGGCAGCCAGGCAACTGGTCCTTCATAAGCACATTGTTGTTAACGGTACGATAGTAAATGTACCTTCTTTCTCTTTGCGTGTAGGTGACATGATCAGTGTTAGAGAGCGATCTAAATCTTTGGAGATAGTTACCAATAGTTTGGTAGCCAATGGCGCGAAGAGGTTCCCTTGGTTAGAATGGGACGGAAGTGAGATGACGGGAAAAGTTGTGGCATTGCCCCAGCGAGATGAGATTCCTGAGAACATCAACGAGCAGTTGATCGTCGAACTTTACTCCAAATAATAGTATTGAATAAATCAAAAGCCTGTTAGGATCGTAACAGGCTGTCACTATAAAAAGCTGAAACAACTATGTCGATTTTAGCATTTCAAATGCCTGACAAGGTCGCAATGGAAAAGGCGGACGATTTCCGCGGCCTATTTACTTTTAAACCGCTTGAAAAGGGATATGGCGTTACAATAGGTAATGCCCTGAGAAGAATATTGCTTTCTTCCTTAGAGGGGTACGCCATCACCGGGATTAAAGTACCTGGCGTGTTGCATGAGTTTTCTACTATCGAAGGCGTAGTGGAGGATGTTTCTGAAATTATACTGAACCTGAAAATGGTTCGATTCAAAAAGATAGGCGAGTCATTTGATAATAAGATCACAGTTTCTATCAAAAATCAGAAAGAGTTCAAAGCGGGCGACATAGCCAAATTCACTTCTGCTTTTGAGATATTGAATCCTGAACTTGTACTCTGTAACCTCGACGATTCCGTAGAGATGGAAATTGAGCTTACCATCGACAAAGGAAGAGGGTACCTTCCCGCAGAAGAGAACAAACCTTCGGAGCAGGTATTTGGTTTCATTCCCATCGATGCCATTTTTACCCCGATCAAAAACGTGAAATACAGCGTTGAGAACACACGGGTAGAACAGAAAACAGATTATGAGCAATTACTCATCGATATTGAAACAGACGGATCTGTACACCCTGAAAAGGCATTGGAAGGGGCAGCTCATATCTTAATACAGCACTTTATGTTGTTCTCAGATAAGTCTATAGAGCTAGAGACTGATAAAGGAGGAGAGATAGAGCAAGTGGACGAGGAGATGCTTCATATGAGAAAGCTTCTAAAGACTTCTCTTAATGACCTGGACCTTTCTGTAAGAGCTTACAATTGCTTGAAAGCTGCTGATGTGAAAACACTAGGGGACTTGGTAAGGTTGGAAATCTCGGATATGATGAAATTCAGGAATTTTGGAAAAAAATCACTCGCAGAATTGGAGCAGTTAGTACAGGATAAAAACCTCACCTTCGGGATGGACTTATCCAAATACAAACTTGAAGAAGAATAATTGAGATGAGACACGGAAAGAAATTTAATCATTTAGGGAGAACAGCCCCACATAGAAAGGCGATGCTTTCTAATATGGCTACTTCGTTGATCCTGAACAAAAGGATCACTACCACCGTAGCCAAAGCGAAAGCACTGAGAAAATATGTGGAACCGATCCTTACCCGGGCAAAAGATGATACCACGCATTCTAGGAGGGTTGTATTTTCTTATTTGAATAATAAAGAGTCTGTCAAAACCCTTTTTGACGAGGTGGCGACAAAGATAGCGGATAGACCGGGAGGTTATACCCGTATACTTAAAACAGGTAGCAGGCTGGGTGACAATGCCGACATGTGCATAATCGAACTGGTCGACTACAACGAACTGCTACTGGGAGATACAGCCAAGAAAACCAAAACAAGGAGAAGTAGAAGAGGTAAAGGTGCTTCGAGTGCACCTAAAGACTCCAAACCTGTAGCTGCTGAAGAGAAGACAGCAGAGATCCCTGTAGAGGAAGCAGTTGTTGCGGATGCGGGAGAAGCTGTTGAGACGGAAGCCGAAGTAGAAGCTCAAGAAACCCCGGTAGAAGAAGCCGTAGTTGAAGAGACCGCGGTGACCGAAGAGGTAGAAGAGCCAAAGGCCGAGAGCGAGCAAGTGGAAGAAGAAACAGAAACTCCGCCGCCGGCAGAAAACACCAGTGCCGAAGAGGACCAAGGAGAAGGTGAAAAACCAAAAGAGGACGAAGACACCAAGCAATAGCGTTGAAAGCAATTTCTATAATAATGAAGGGATTAGATTTTTATCTGGTCCCTTTTTTTATTTTTGTACGGCCGTAAAGAGGCCGTCGAAAAGAACCCTTAAAAATCCATAAAAACAAAAGTCTAACTATGAAATTAGCCGCCAAACAAAAAGCTTACCTGTTGTTGGAAGATGGATTGATGCTCGAAGGAACGGCCATTGGCAAAAAAGGCACCCAGGGAGGTGAGATTTGCTTTAATACCGGCATGACGGGCTACCAAGAGATCTACACGGATCCTTCTTATGCTGGCCAGATCATCGTAAACACCACTGCGCATATTGGGAATTACGGTGCTATCGACGAGGAGCAAGAATCTAAGGGCCCCAAGATCAGTGGCATTGTAGTGAACGAGTATGCCCAGTTACATAGCCGGCAAACTGCCGATGAAAGTTTGCAAGAATACCTGGAGAAAAACGGTGTAGTAGGCATCGCTGATGTAGATACTCGTATGCTGGTGAGGCACATCCGGAGCAAGGGCGCTATGAATGCCATCATTTCTTCCGACTTGGAACCGGGTAGCCTGCAGGCGGAACTAAAAAAGGTGCCGTCTATGGAAGGATTGGAATTGTCTTCCAAAATTTGCACGGATACTTCGTATTTTGTTGGAGATGAAAATGCCAGTTTAAAAGTGGCGGTGTTGGACCTGGGGATAAAAACCAGCATCCTGGAAAACTTAACCTCCCGGGGAGTATACTGTAAGGTGTTTCCTGCCAAAACAGGTTACGATGAGATGGAAAAATGGGGACCTGATGGCTACTTTCTTTCCAATGGCCCTGGTGATCCTGCAGCCATGGATTATGTTGTAGCTACCGTGGAAAAGATCCTCGAAGAAGATAAACCATTGTTTGGCATTTGCCTGGGGCATCAAGTTATGGCCCGTGCTTGTGGCATATCCACGTATAAAATGCACCATGGCCACAGGGGATTGAACCACCCCGTTAAAAACCTGCAAACAGGCTTAAGTGAAATAACCTCACAAAACCATGGCTTCGTCATTTCGGAAAAAGATGTCGAAAACTCTGACCGGGTAGAGACCACACACCTTCATCTCAACGATAACACGATTGCCGGTATCCGGGTAAAAAATAAGAAAGCATTTGCGGTTCAGTATCATCCTGAATCCTCGCCGGGACCACACGATTCCCGGTATTTATTTGACCAATTTATTCATTTAATGACCCAATAAATAAAATTACCATGAGTTTAATCGAAAGCATCTTTGCACGTCAAATCCTTGATTCGAGAGGTAATCCTACCGTAGAGGTGGATGTTATTACAGAAAGTGGTATGCTAGGCAGGGCCGCGGTGCCTTCCGGCGCTTCAACAGGAAAACATGAAGCCGTAGAGTTGAGAGACGGGGATAAGACACGCTTTATGGGAAAAGGAGTGATGCAAGCCGTGGAGAACGTAAATACGAGCATTGCCAAAGAGCTTGTAGGCTTTTCCGTATTTGATCAAAACCTATTGGATAAGATCATGCTGGAAGCGGATGGCTCCGAAAATAAAGGAAAGCTCGGCGCAAATGCTATCTTAGGTACCTCTTTGGCTATAGCCAAAGCAGCAGCACAAGAGTCGGGGCAATCCCTGTTCCGGTATGTTGGTGGCGTAAATGCCAACACTTTACCGGTGCCCATGATGAATATTCTTAACGGGGGAAGCCATGCCGATAATGCCATCGATTTTCAAGAGTTCATGGTCATGCCGGTAAATGCAGATACCTTCTCAGAATCATTGCGAATGGGGACCGAAGTATTCCATAACCTCAAAAAAGTGCTAAGCGAAAAAGGATTTTCTACTAATGTGGGAGATGAAGGAGGTTTTGCACCCAATATCCAATCTAACGAAGAAGCCATTGAAATTGTATTACAAGCGATCGAAAAGGCAGGATATAAACCGGGTGAAGATATTTTCATTGCTATGGACGCAGCTTCGTCCGAATTCTACGATAGCAATGAAAAGGTTTATCACTTCGCCTCTACCGGTAAGAAGCTTACCTCGGATGAAATGGTAGAATACTGGACGAATTGGGTGGATAAGTATCCCATCATCTCTATTGAAGACGGTATGGAAGAAGATGACTGGACGGGTTGGAAAAAACTTACCTCTAGTATCGGGGAAAAAACACAGCTCGTAGGAGACGATCTTTTTGTAACGAACGTAAAACGCCTAGGCGACGGTATCGACCAGGGGGTTGCCAATTCAATACTGATCAAGGTAAACCAGATCGGATCGTTGACCGAGACCATTGACGCGGTGAACCTGGCGACAAGAAATTCTTACAAAAGTGTAATGTCCCACCGCTCAGGGGAGACGGAAGACAACACGATCGCTGATTTAGCCGTGGCCCTCAATACCGGGCAAATCAAAACCGGTTCAGCTTCTCGCTCTGACAGGATGGCTAAATATAACCAACTGATCAGGATTGAAGAAGAACTTGGAGAGACAGCTTATTTCCCTGGGAAAAACTTTTAAAGTCGAGGATTCTCCTGGATCCCGGCGTGTTCATCAATAATAGCCTAGTGGCACCCTTGAAATGGGGTGCCACTTCATTTAAAAGCACACCTATGTCCATCCAACAGTTAATGACCCATCATTTTCAAAATGGTAAGGTAGAATGGATCGGTATACGCACGAAGAGAAGACAACCTATGACATCGGTCAGTGAGGTTATAGCTCTACCAGGTAAAGGATTAGCCGGTGATCACTACTTAGCAAAAGATGGTAAGAGGCAAGTGACTATAGTACAAAAGGAACACCTGGATGCTGTAGGCTCTTTCTTGGGCATAGGTACTCCCGACCCATCGCTGGTCCGGCGGAACATTGTGATATCGGGTATTAACCTATCCTCTCTTAAAGGATTGGACTTTAAAATAGGAGAGGCTCTCCTAAGGTATACCGGTGAATGCCATCCTTGTTCGCGTATGGAGGAAAACTTGGGGGTAGGAGGCTACAACGCCATGAGAGGGCATGGCGGCATAACCGCAGTAGTAGTAAAAGAAGGCCTTACCAAAATAGGCGATCCGCTTGTGCCCATAGTCACATAGCCCTAGCCTGTAATTTATCAGGAAAATTTATGTAACTTTAATTAATTATAATAGTAAGTATCTTTTTTGTATTTGCCAGTATTGGCCTAAAACGGTAAAAGTTGACTTGAATGAATGTTTCGTTCTGCTCTGACCCGTTGTTAAGGCTTAAATATGGCATAATAATCGCGAAAGCTTAACTTATTTTTTTGCTCTATGAAAATAAAGCTCCCCAAGTTTAAAAAGAGTTTCTATCTTATTTTCTCCATGTTTTTTTTGACCTGGATGCTTTTTATTGATGCAAACGATGTATTCACTCAATTCCAGTTGGAGCGGCAACGCAAAAACCTTGAGGACGAAAAAGCGTATTACCTTAATAAGATTGAGGAAGTGAAAAAGGATCGGGAAGAACTGTTGAGTAATGATGCATTACTCGAAAAGTTTGCCAGGGAGAAGTACCTCATGAAAAAACCAACGGAAGACCTGTTCATAGTTGTAGAAGAATAATGAAAAAGATCTTATTTACAGTTGTCATAACCTTGGCCTTTTCGGGGGCGTTTGCTCAAAATGATAACGAAATTACCCAGGATTCACCTTTTTGGGACAGGGTTTTCTTTGGGGGTAATTTAGGGCTTTCCTTTGGGGACGTCACCTTTGTAGAAGTGGCCCCATTGGTAGGGTACCGGGTGACCGACAAACTTTCTACAGGATTGCAAATACAGTACCGCTATCGAAATGACAGGCGTTTTACCCCGGACCTGGAAGCGTCAGATTACGGGTTCAACCTTTTTGCCCGGTACAATATTTTCGAACCGTTTTTTCTACAGGCGGAATATGAATACCTAGATTTCGAATTTATAACGTTCCCTGACAATAACTCTTTTAGAGAAGGGTTTTCAAGTGTATTGATCGGTGGCGGTGTGGCACAGCCTCTTGGGCGGCGCGCTTTCTTCATTATCACGGCGCTGTACAATTTGTCCTATGATGATAGCGAGGTCATTCGACCCTATGATAGCCCACTGATCCTTCGGGTGGGTGTTAATCTCGGGTTCTAGGTTGCGTTCATAGGAGTAGGAATTGATTTTCTATCGACTGGACACCTTTGAGTCAAATTTGAACTGCCCAGCAAACTATTTTTTTGATCCCGTTCTTAAAGTCGCCAATCTTCAATAAAAAATCAGTAATCCTATACTTTGCCTATTGCCGACTGATCTAGGGCTTCCTAATACCGCCGATATAGTTCATCCTATCCCCTTTATGACATGATGCCCTTGAAAATTAGCTTTGATAGTAGAGCGTTTAATTTGGGCAAGTTAGGCTGCCTTTTTAAAATATTTCGGGTAATGCGAACCTGGAATTGAGCAGTTTAAGCAGGACTATGAGGTTATAAAGTCCAGTTTTCATTTTCTTTTACACGCCCAAAAGGAAAGGGCGCCAGCAACAAAGCCCATTTTCCCCTCAAAACGCGCTATCCAGCCGCTATAGGCCGCTAACCCACGGGCCTCAAATGGGCCGCGCTGTTCCTGGATGTCTCCCCTCTATACGCCCTTGAATTTTCAATGACGCCCTATGTCATTTAAGGTTTAGCTTACCAAGCCGAACTCGATAACCATTTATCACTTTGATGTTACCTGGGGGTAGTTTTGGCTGGTAAACTTAGTGGACCTTGGTGCATTTGCGTCTTAGTGGCGAAGCTTCCTCGGCCACGAAGGCACTAATGCACAAAGAATTACAAAGGGATCTTCTTTATAGCTTAATCTAGCCCTATCTTTATATTGAACTCACGATAACACGATATCGAATTTTTCCCCTACTTCGCGAAGATCACTTACCACATTTTCATTGAGCGGGATCCCTTCCTTAGCACGTATGGCTTCTATTTCACGTTCTGGATCGCCGGGGATAAGCACTTTCTTGCCTGCTACCGGCTGAGTCTCTCTAAAACGGGTGATCCACTGATCCATATGCGCCTTAAACTCCTCCGCGGGCCGGAAGGCATCAATGCGCATAGCGCCTAGGAAATGTCCGAGTCCCTCGCCTACGGGATTATCCGGTAATGGAAGAAAGCTCACGAATGGCGGTGCCCAAGGTCCATAATTAGCTCCCGAGAAAACAGCCGAAAAAATGTCTACAATTGCTCCTAATGCATACCCTTTGTGGCTACCATGTTCACGGTCGCCTCCTAATGGGAGTAAAGCGCCACCCTTTTTTAAAGCGTGGGCATCTTTCGTGGCAAAACCGTCAGGGTCCTGTATCCATCCCAGTGGTGCTTCTTTGCCAGTACGCTGCAATATTTCTAATTTACCATTAGCCGCCGTAGTAGTGGCCATGTCGGCTACAAAAGGAGGTTGACTGCCCGCGGGAATGGCTACGGCGATCGGGTTAGTCCCCAACATCTTTTCCATAGCAAAGGTGGGCGCTACCAACGGGCTTGCATTGGTCATAGCAATGCCTATCATATCCTGTTCTACGGCCTTAAGTGTGTGGTATCCTGCTATCCCAAAATGGTTTGAATTTTTGACGCTTACCCATCCTGTACCGACTTGGCTTGCTTTTTCCATGGCGATCTCCATGGCTTTAGGAGCAACGACCAGCCCAAGACCTTTATCACCATCCACTACCGCTGTACTAGGGGTCTCGTGGATGATTTTAATGTTCGGGGTAGTGTTGATCCTGCCGGCCTCCCATAACCTTACGTAGCCCGTAAGCCGCGCAACACCATGGGAATCAATCCCTCTTAAATCGGAGCTGACCAGCACGTCTGTGGCCAAGCGGGCATCCTTTTCAGTACATCCCATGGACAGGAAAGTCTGCCTCGTGAATGTTCGTAACTGCTCTTCAGTGAAAATAGTCTCCATTAGTGCCGCGAAGTTAATGAAGTAATTTGCCATCCACAATTTGGGCAAGCACTCCCTCTTTTAATGAATAAGTGGACACTCTTATCCTGTTAAACTCATGCTTTTGAAGGAGAAGGTCAATAATGCAAGAAGCCACAACGATCATATCTACACGCATGCCGATCATACCCGGGATCTTCATCCTTTCCTCACGGTTCTTAGAGACCAGCTCCGCGTGGATCTTTTTGTAATTTTCCATCGGCAGAAGTGTTTCAGTGAGCTGGGGAGTTATGTCCATTCCTTTTTGCCGATAATAGATGGCGCTGAGTGTGTCAAAGGTGCCAGAAGACCCTACCAGGGTGGTGGGGTTGTATTTGACAAAGGCTGTAAACAGGTCTGCCAGCTCCCGATCTAAATGGTCTTTTAATGTCTCAATTTCATTTGGCAAGATAGGGTCGTGATGATGGAACAGGTCCAAGAGTCTCTGGGCACCTATTTCAAAACTTCTTTTCCATTTGACCTGGTCCTTTTTCCCGATGATGAACTCTACACTGCCTCCTCCAATATCCATCACCAAAGAGGTAGTACTTCCTAGGTCCATGGCAGCGTTTACTCCCCAGAAAATGAATTCCGCCTCATCGTTTCCGCTTATGATCTCAATGGAGATATTGCAGGCTTCCCGGATCTTATCCCTGAGTGAAGGGCCATTTTCCGCGTTGCGGAACGCACTGGTGGCAAAAGCGAAGACTTCCATCGCTCCGTATCGGTCTATGCTGTCCCGAAATTCTTTTATGGCCCTTATGGCGCGCTGTTGAGCGTCATCCATGATCCGGTTATCGTTAATACCCCCTCGCCCGATATTTACGACTCTTTTATCTTGTAACAAAACCTCCCGGGAGGTTTTGTCATATTGCACGATTAATAGGTGGAATGTATTCGTCCCGCAATCAATTATAGCTATTGTTTTCACGCCGGTTTAAATCTGCCGCAAGATACTTATTCGTCGGCAGCTTGCCGATGGCCTGTAAGGGTTTCTGGATATAAAAAATGTAAGCCGCCGCTTCATTCGATGAGATAGAAAGCATAACTCTCAGACCTGCGCAATACTTGCTTTTTTGGTCGTCCTAATCGCTTTTGTCGACATCCTTTGCATCGTGAAATCAGCATAAAAATTCAAGTATGTTTGCTACTTATTTATGCTTCTACTTTCGTCTTTAGCCAGTATATTTGGTAAAATCATATAAAAATGAACCTATGGCCGAACAACTAGATAAAAGAGTATATACTCTTCCGACCAACGCTGAAAAAAACCAATTGTTAGCAGAAAAGAATAAAGAAGCGTTATTGGGTGGAGGGGAAAAGAGAATTGAATCACAACATGCTAAGGGTAAGCTTACTGCGCGAGAAAGAATAGACCTGTTACTGGACGATGGTAGCTTTGAAGAAATTGGAAAATTCGTAATGCATCGCTGCAAGGATTTCGGTTTGGACCAAGAGTATTACTTGGGCGACGGAGTTGTGACAGGATACGGAACGGTTAACGGGCGGTTGGTTTATGTGTTCTCCCAAGATTTTACGGTATTTGGAGGTTCATTATCTGAAACACATGCAGAAAAGATCGTAAAGATCATGGACTTGGCCATGAAAAATGGCGCGCCGATCATCGGTCTCAACGACTCAGGAGGAGCACGAATACAAGAAGGTGTAGTTTCTTTAGGAGGTTACGCCGACATATTTTACAGGAATACCTTGGCATCAGGTGTTATACCCCAGGTCTCTGCGGTAATGGGCCCTTGCGCAGGTGGAGCGGTATATTCACCGGCCATTACAGATTTTATCCTTATGGTGGAGAATACTTCCTACATGTTCGTGACCGGGCCTAATGTAGTGAAAACAGTGACCCAAGAGGAAGTGACCGCCGAAGAATTAGGCGGGGCAAGCACACACAGCACGAAGAGCGGCGTGACACACTTTGCCTGTCCAAACGAGGTAGAATGCATCAATAACATCAAGCAACTCCTCAGTTACATGCCTCAAAACTGTGAAGAAAATGCACCTGTAGAACCTTACCAATCTACTGGCGATGAAAAAGTAAAAGAACTCCATAACATTGTACCGGATAACCCTAACCAACCCTATGATATGCGTGATGTCATTGGGCCAATCGTGGATGGCAATAGCTTTATGGAAGTGCATAAGAACTATGCTGATAATATTGTGGTGGGCTTTGCACGATTGGCAGGTAGAAGTATCGGCATTGTCGGTAACCAGCCGTCGTCATTAGCCGGGGTGCTAGATATTGATGCCAGTAAAAAAGGCGCTCGATTCGTTCGTTTTTGCGATAGTTTTAATATACCCCTGTTAGTGCTAGAAGACGTGCCGGGATTTTTACCGGGCACGGACCAAGAATGGAATGCTATTATTACCAATGGGGCTAAGCTACTGTATGCTTTTAGTGAGGCTACTGTGCCACGGGTGACGGTGATCACACGCAAAGCCTATGGCGGTGCTTATGATGTGATGAATTCCAAGCATATTGGAGCAGATATAAACTATGCCTGGCCTACTGCTGAGATCGCAGTGATGGGAGCCAAAGGAGCTGCCGAGATCATTTTCAAACGGGAGATTTCCCAAGCGGATAACCCGGAAGCCAAGCTACAAGAAAAGGTAGATGACTACACTAATAAATTTGCCAATCCTTACCGTGCTGCTCACAGGGGATACATTGACGAGGTCATATTACCTGAAAATACAAGGAAAAAGCTTATCAAAGCTTTTAAGATGCTGGAAAACAAAGTAGATTCTCTACCGAGGAAAAAACACGGTAACATACCTCTTTAATGCCAAAAGTTGCCATAGTCACCGCGGCTAGTAAGGGTATTGGTGCCGCTTGTGCCCGGGAATTACACGCATTAGGCTACGATATGGCATTGATGGCCAGGGGTAAAGAAGTTTTGTCCTTAGGCAAGTCTTTAAACGCCCTGGCGCTCGAGGGATCCGTAACAGAAAAAGCAGATCTAAACAGGCTGGTAGAAATGACGATGGACCGCTATGGCCAAATAGACGGGGTCATCAACAACACAGGGCACCCGCCTAAAGGAGACCTGCTATCACTTACTCATGAAGATTGGCATTATGGCTTGGACCTTGTGTTAATGAACGTAGTCCATATGGCCCAATTGGTCACACCGATCATGCTAGCCCAAGGAAATGGCGCTTTTGTCAATATCTCTACATTCGCTGCCTTCGAGCCGTCGCTTCAATTCCCGATTAGCTCCTCGTTAAGAGCAGCTTTGGGAAGTTACAGCAAACTCTTTGCGGAACGCTACGCTCCAGGGAATATACGTATGAACAATGTGCTGCCGGGATTCATGGACAGTTATGAAGTGACAAAGGAGGTTATGGAAAAGATACCTATGGGTCGAGCCGGGAAAGTCTCCGAAGTTGCTAAAACCGCGGCGTTTTTGCTTTCCGATGACGCTGCTTACATTACAGGTCAAAACTTACGTGTGGATGGGGGCGTTACCCGGTCCGTTTAATCTTTTTATAGCTATGGACAAAAAAAGCCAGGAATTTCTTCAAAACTATATCAATAATGCTTCCCCTACAGGCTTCGAGAGCTCGGGTCAAAGGCTTTGGCTTGACTATATTCAGTCCTACATTGATGACTACCTTACGGATACATACGGAAATGTAGTGGGCATCGTCAACCCCGCGGCAGATTATAAAGTGGTGATCGAAGCGCATGCAGACGAGATATCGTGGTTTGTAAATTACATCACCGAAGAAGGTTATATTTATGTTCGGAGAAATGGAGGTTCCGATCACCAGGTGGCCCCTTCTAAACGGGTGAACATACATACCGAAAAAGGAATATTAAAAGGGGTATTTGGCTGGCCCGCCATACATGTCAGGAGCCCAAAAGACGAAGAGAAACCCACCCTAAAGAATATTTTTGTTGATGTAGGCTGCTCTTCCAAAGATGAAGTGGAGCAATTGGGAATACACGTAGGTTGTGTCATGACATTCGATGATGAGCTTATGACACTCAATGAAGAATACCTTGTAGGCCGGGCCTTGGACAATAGGATAGGAGGGTTCATGATTGCCGAGGTGGCGAGGAGGCTTAAAGAAAACAATAGTGAGTTACCTTTCGGACTCTACATCGTTAATGCGGTGCAAGAAGAGGTAGGGTTGCGTGGGGCGCAAATGATCGCCGAAAGAATAAAGCCTGACGTGGCCATTGTTACGGACGTTTGCCATGATACCACTTCACCGATGTACAATAAAAAAGAAAGCGGGTATCAAAAAGCAGGTAATGGGCCTGTTCTTACTTACGGCCCGGCAGTACATAACCACCTTATCAGCTTGCTTATTGAAACCGCCGAGAAAAACAAAATTCCCTTTCAACGGGCAGCAGCTTCCCGGGCTACAGGTACAGATACAGATGCCTTTGCCTACTCTAATATGGGGGTAGCTTCGGCATTAGTGTCCTTACCATTAAAATACATGCACACTACGGTAGAAACAGTACATAAAACCGATGTGGAAAATGTAATACAATTAATCAATAAATTCTTACTAAGCCTTGAAAATGGACATGATTTCAGGTACATAAAGTAATACTGCTTCAAGTGTAGCCTGTTTCTTACATAGGGGGTTTTTGATTAGTTTTTATAACTAACTTCGCAGCTCAGAATCTTATGATTTGAATCCATTAAAGTTAGTTATGAGAGGTATCAAATTTTTTATCTTGATTTTAGCCATTACTTTTTCTTTCAATGGCTCGTTTGCGCAAGAAAGGCCTACACATGAATTGCACTCCATGATGATCTACAACTTCTTGAAGTACATTCAATGGCCTTCCGGGAAAAATTCCGGAAACTTTGTTATAGGTGTGGTAGGCTCTGATGAGGTATTCAATACCTTAAGCACTTGGTATGGGAATAAGACAAGGGGAGACAAGAAGTTCATCATCAAAAAGCTGGATCCAACAGATGATCTCAAACAATGCCAGCTTTTATATGTTGGAAAAAACGCAAGCTCTAAGTTCAAAGAGGTACTTACAAAAGTAGGTGATCAGCCAGTACTTACGGTGACTAACCAGAATGGACTTGCTCAGCAAGGTAGCTGCATTAATTTCAAGGTGGTGAACAATCGCCTGAAATTTGAGCTAAATGAAACGGCAATTAGCCGTTCTAACCTTAAGAGTTCCAGCCAATTAGCGGCTATGGCCATTGTAATCTGATCTTTATATCCCGCATGGGGAAAAAATATCCCTTTTTGGGACAAATAATTTTATAAAAAGGGCTCAAATCATGCATTTGAGCCCTTTTTGGTTTTGGTACAGGAATTGGTTCCCCAAAGGCACGGAAACCAATCCATAAACACATGAAGACATTTATCCCATTAGTAATTTTTTTGGTTTCAGGATTGACGTATACCACGGTTCAAGCCCAAGATCGGCCTATGTATGAGATCCACTCTATGATGTTGTATAACTTTACGAAGTATATACAATGGCCGGACAACTCATCAAATTCATTCGTGATTGCTGTTCTTGGAGATGACAAAGTGTATGAAACCCTGAAAAGCTGGTATTCTAACAAAGCCAAAGGTGCGAAAAAGTTCAGCATTGTTAAATTTAACAGTGTCGGCGAACTAGGTGATTGCGACATTCTCTACGTGGCACGGGGAAGCAGTAAGCAATTTGAGCAGATTCAAGCCACATTAGGTGCTAAACCTACGTTGATCATTACGGACAAGGAAGGTTTAGGAAAAAGAGGAAGTGATATTAATTTTAAACTGGTGAATAACCGGTTGGCATTTGAGCTTAATAAGGCGGCATTGGACCAATCTAATTTGAAGGTTTCCAGCCAGTTAATGAACATTGCTATTTTAATATAGGCTAAAACTTTTACAAACTTTAAAGGAGACACTTTGATCAAAGTGTCTCCTTTTTTATTTCCAAGCTATTACAGGGAATGATCGTTACTGAAAGTACATACTGCTGTTCTTAGCCATGGCCCAACTTCTTCTCTTTCCTAAGCGAGATATACAAGCTCTAAATCTAGGGCTAATCCAGGGCATCTTCTCAAATTAGCTTTGTTAGTAAAACGTTTAATTTTGGCAAAGAGCTTATATTTTACAATATTTCTGGACAATACGAACCTCGAAATGCGCAGCTTAAGGGGAATTATAGGGTTCTAAGCCCGTTTTCATTTTCTTTTGCACGCCAAAAGAAAACGAAACAAAAGAAAACGGTGAAACAACCAAGCCCATTTTCCAGCTAAAGCGCTATCCTGCCCCTAAAGGCCGCTTACCCGCAGGCCTCAAATGTACCGCGCTGTTCCTAGTGTCGAGTCATACCTCAACTGACGTGTAGGATTAAACAATGAACTCTATTTGCCAAGTTGGGAAGTTCTCGACAAGTTAGCAATAGGCAAAGT
>JANQLQ010000337.1 GCA_028280565.1 Fulvivirga sp. | reverse complement strand
AGGGTCCATTCGATCACACACGAGAGGGGGGCAGCTTCGTAACCCACCCACAAACTACGCCAGCCTCGCTGTGACGATTAATTTCCCCATTTTGTCATTCCAACTCCAAGCATTTTCGCGAAAATGGTACCACTCGCCATGACGATCCGTTTTTTTGCCTGTCATCTCCGCTCCAAGCACTTTTGCGAAAATGTGTTTATTCGCCATTATGATCAATAATGATCTTTTTATTCCTTCTTGTCACGAATACAGCTTCCTAAGACCAAAGGTCTTAGGAAGCTGGATGACTATGAGTTGACCTACACTTTACAGGCTTCTTGCGTTTTAAAAGGAGTAACTAACAATGGCCTAAGATTATATGATTATGATTCACCTTGTGACTTGTCCATAAACCGG
This sequence comes from Fulvivirga sp., assembly GCA_028280565.1. Taxonomy (GTDB): domain Bacteria; phylum Bacteroidota; class Bacteroidia; order Cytophagales; family Cyclobacteriaceae; genus Fulvivirga. The sequence goes on along the minus strand of JANQLQ010000337.1, from coordinate 6,095 downwards.
TCAATGAATTTATAGAGGTGGGCGTGGTCATAAAAACCTAATGATTCGGCCATTTCCCATTTCGGCAGCGGTTGGATCATCACTTTTTGGAGTGCTCTAAACCTTGTGGTATCCGCATATATTTTAGGGGTAACTCCTACAAAATGAAGGAAAAGTCTTTGTAATTGTTTTTGAGACACACATACCTCCCTTGCCAGCCGGCCTATTGAAATGACACCATTGGATACTTTAATAATAGAGAGAGCCTTCTTTACCCTGTGATCGACCCGGTGCTCTAATCGTCCAAATGAAGCATCCAGCAGTTGGATCCTTTCCGCAGTACTTATAGAATGTAACCTTTCTAAGGGTTGTAGGAGATTTTTTCTTTCGGTATCATCCCAGGGAACGGACGTATCCGTGTATTGTTTCAGTGGATCATGCAACAAAGCACCGGCGCCGCAAGCCTTGAACCGGATGCCGAAGAGGTCATAGGTGCCCTGGCTTCCGGACCTTACGGCTTTGGTCAGGTTGCCCACAACAAAAATGCCGGCTTTGTTCACCGTCTGTCTCTCTCCCCTCTGGTTGACTAGGGGATCGGAAAAATTATAAATAATGTCCATGTTGCCATCCGGCAAAACTTCTTGAAACCCGCTAGGCTCCCCTTTTACGGTCCAAAAGCATTCTACGAGTCTTTGAGAATGTGGACCGGGCTGGTATTCTTCGTACATCAACATCTACATTAAATATACCGATTTCATGTTAAACGATATTGAATGACAAATCCTTAAATGGCGTTGGTAATATTGGTTATTGTAATCCAGGTAAAACCCGTTCAAGACAACACATTTTACAGGTCATCGTTAGCCCAAATCGAAGGATTTAAAACCCTTTTAAACATGAACACAATCTAATAACAGGACTGGATAAAATAGTAAAGTAGATTCCTTTGTGGTTCTTTGAGTCTTGGGGACTTAGTGGCTTGGGGAAGCTTCGTCGCCGCGGTGCAAATCCACTAAGGTTCACCAAGCGACTAGCCAAAACCACCCCGGATAACATCAATATGATAAATGATTATCGAGTCCAGGTTTTAGGAAGTTGCTTAGAAAGCAACTTTGAAAGGAAACAAAGGTGATGATACTATATCACTGATACTCCCAATACGTGATCGATCAGATAGATATCCCGAATTCCTGCTGGAGGATAGCGCTTTCGTGCTGTGAGCTTTGGATACTGGTGTGGGTTCTTAATCCCCCTGACTTCACGATGTACTTACTGTTAAACAGGGTTTTGCGTCCATCCGGGGTTGGTATCGTACAGATCTTGTTCTTTACAAAGTACGAATCAGGATGGTTCTGTTTCCAGTAGCACTGGTCGTAAAATTCCGGGATCTTTTTTGGCTGCAGGGTAAAGAGGTATTTTTTTTCAAAACGCTTTTGATCCTTGGATTCAAGTAGTACATATTCATTTTCTTCTCCCGTACGCTCTATCTTAAACCATTTTCTGCCATCGAATTGAATATCTTCGCACATCACCTTTATCGGAGACAGGAACAGGTCTCCAAAGCCTACATCACAAAGCCATAGCTCATTTATTTGCACCAACAACGCCATATGATCGTATTCGGGACCGGGTACGCCTTCGTCATCGAATATCCTCGCTGAGATGATCGATACCTCGTAACCGAGATGGGTGAGAAGGTGGTAGAATAACGAGTTTAACTCGTAGCAGAAGCCCCCACGGTTGTAATCGATCACCTTCTCATATAGTCTATTTACTTCTAATTCTATCGGTTGGTTGTGGTGAATGCTGAGGTCTTCAAAGGGCACCGTGACCAAATGCCGGTAATGCAGTTCCCTCAAGCGCTTTGAAGGGTCGCCTGTGGTATGCTTTGAAGATCCAATTTTTGCGATGTATCGGTCCATGAAGCCGGGGGTCTAGCGCTGTTTACTCATAAATCTAGTAAAATTGGTCGAGGTCAACTTAAAAAATTAATTGTGAATTCATGAAATTTTACTCCTTGACATTCACTTTTAATAACCTCCGAAAGGCCTGTAGGTTTATGCTGGCTGCGGCTGGAGAAGGAAGGATTCTCATTATACCAATGTCCTAGGGATTTATGGCTTGCGTTAATGATGAAAACAAAAAAGCCCCGTGACAACCTATGATTGCCACGGGGCTTTTATCTAACTAGCTTTTAAAAGTGTATTTTGTTTAAATCGGTTTGTCCTGATCTCTTTTTTATCTAAATCAAACCAGGCGCATTCAACTAAGTAAGAGCGGTTGTCCTTGACGTACGTTAACACTTCCATCACACGTCCGTTCCTCACATTCTTCACGTGCTCTCCTTTCTTAAAAAGTCTCTTCATAAATTAAAAATTTCAAAGATCGTACTTTAATTATACGTAATTTTTGCAAAGTCGGCCCTGTTATTATCAAAAATTTTTCAATTCTTGGAATTGGCTTTCTTTTTGGGAACCAGGCCCTTTGCCAGACTTTTTTCTCAAAGTCGCTTGTTTTACCCCTTACTAGGTCTTGCGCACCTAACAGGGGTGATCGTGTTGTATGATGGAAGATGCGGATCTAAAGACCTAACCCGTAATAATAGGTTCCGGATAAATTCTCGTATACTCCTTCTAACAGCACGCCTCCCTTTTTGTTTTCCAATATATCCATTACCTCTTCTTTTGACTTCACTTTCTTGCCATCCACTTTAGTAATAATAAACCCGGCTTCCATATCGGTATGTTTCCTGATCTGCCCTGTCCCTATGGCTTTGACCCGAACACCACTTTCTATATCAAGGCGTTTCAACGTTTTGCTATCCACATCTTCCAGGTCGGCCCCGAGTACGGTGAGGACGTTCTCAGGCTCTCTTTCGATGATTTCCACATTTCCTTTCTTGTTTTTTAAGGTTACATCAAAGAAGAGCTCTTTACCGAAGCGGTTCACTTTCATTTTTACTACGTCACCCGGGCGTTTACTACCGATATAGCCGATCAGTTCGGCGGTATTATCCACCTCTATATCATCCACTTGCACGATCACGTCTCCCTCTTGTATCCCGACCTCTTTGGCGCCGCTATTCTCGCTGTTCTCACCGTATCCACTGACGTAGGCGCCGGCATTCACCTTAAGATCGTTCTCACGGGCAAAATTGCTGTTAACATTGTTGATAGTGACGCCTAGCCACCCCCTCTGTACCATTCCGTAAGAGATAAGGTCTTCCACTACCCGGCTTACAATATTTGAAGGCACTGCAAAAGCGTACCCGGAGTAAGATCCCGTTGGGCTGGCAATAGCCGTGTTGATACCGATCAAGTCGCCATTCAAGTTCACCAGCGCGCCACCGCTGTTGCCTGGGTTTACTGCCGCATCCGTTTGAATAAACGATTCTATTGCGGTATTTAAGCTATCCCTTGCACCTGGATTAATAATGTTTATACTTCTGCCTTTGGCACTTATAATACCTGCTGTTACGGTTGAGTTCAAATTGAAAGGGTTGCCAACGGCAAGTACCCACTCACCCACCTTCACGATGTCAGAATTCACCAAGGAAAGGTAAGAAAGATCTTTTTCTTGGACCTGGATCACCGCCAGGTCAGTAGTAGGGTCGGTACCGATCACCTTTGCTTTATAACTCCTGTTATCATTTAAAGTTACCTCTAGGTCATCAGCACCTTCAATTACGTGGTTATTTGTTACAATGTAGCCATCGGTGCTGATGATCACGCCTGACCCGCTGCCTTCCCTTGGGCGCCGTGGTCCACGCTCATCCCTGAAAAAGGGGCCGAAGAAATCCCTGAACTGGTCCGGGACCTGTTGCTGCCGGCCCGCGTAACTATTTACTTGTGTGGAGCGGATGTGTACTACCGCCGGCATGACCTTTTCCGCGGCAGTGGTAAAATCCAGCGCCACTAATTCACCCGCCTCGTTCACGGAATAGGCGGCATTCACTATTGGAGTGTTATCAACGTGCTCTACCTTGACAGTTTTAGGATCTTCTTTGTCCAAAAGCTTGTAAGAACCAATGGTTAAGATACTGCCCAGGGCAGAAGCCAATAATAACGCACTAAACTTTTTCATACTTCAAATCAATTAATTCAATTGTGTTCAAAAATTTATCTTGAGTCGATAACCTGTGACCCGTCGGGTCAATGGATAAGTATGTCTTTTTTACGATCAATGGCAGCAATTGTTGTGCCATTTGAAAATATTTTAATGATAAAGGAAGGCCTTTTAGGGCCTTCCCACTGTTGTTTAACTCAAATGTTCTTCCTTTAAGAGATCTCGATCAGCCTTGACGGTTTTTGTTTTGCATCGTCTCTTTTAGGGATCACCAGGTGGAGTATACCATCTTTATAATTCGCTTGGATCTTAGTGTTTTCTACCGTTTTCGGCAGGTTGAACGAACGTTTGAAAGATTGGTAGCTAAATTCCCTCTTGGTGTAATCTCCTTTTTCTTCTTTGCTGTGCTCTTTTTCATAAGAGATGGTGAGCAAGTCATCATCCAATTCTACTTTGAAATCCTTTTTGTCAATGCCCGGTGCAGCTACTTCTACATGAAAAGCATTATTTTCTTCTTTGATGTTTACCGCAGGCACCGTACTGTTTCCCCAAAAGTCCTTGTTAACATTCAGTAAGTCCCTTCCGAAAAAGTCATCGAAAAAAGTAGGGAACAAGTTGTTAGTTCTTCTAATAAGTGTCATGATAATTCCTCCTTTTTAGTTTAAGTCTTTTCCAATGCTATTAGCCATTCGTCAACTCTTGTGCCAGTGGCTAAATGAAATCAAAAAGCAGGATTTTGACGGGAATTCATGACAATATGGCTTAATTTTTTTTTTGAAATTATAAAAATAGGCCATTATGTCACTATCCTTAAGTAATTCATTTGGATTGGAACTTAGTTAGGGCAAAAACAGTCTTTCACAGTTAATCCACTTAGCCTATTGATTGCTGGTGCGTTTTGTAAAGCGTAACTTTTCACCTGGCATTTGTAATGCCATTCTCCATGAGTATTTGGTTTAACGGTAATATGCGATTAAGTGCACTTAAAATAGGCGGGAAAGCTAGTTTTTGATCAGGTTTCCGTCTTTATACTCGTATTGCAATGTTACATTACCTTGTTGGTCGTACCATTTGGAAAGGCCATTGAGCTTCCCGTTTTTGTAAAGACTTTCCTCCATGATATTCCCATTCTCGTAGTATTTTTTAACGGTACCTTCTAGTTTCCCATTATTATAAAATTTTCTTTCTACCACACGTGTTCGGTTATAGGCAATGTAATCTCCGTCTAAGGCTCCATTGTGGTAAAAGGCTTTTAACGTCAATTGCCCCCTGTCATCTATTTCGATATGTGCGCCTTCTTCCACACCATTAACATAGGTGGTTATAGACTTTACTAGCTCGTTATTGTGGTAGGTGGTCCAGGTGCCCTGTCGCTTACCGTTTAAATATGTACCTTGTTCTAAGGGTATGCCAGCGCTTTTTTCTAGGGTGACTTTAACTAAGGCCGGGTTGCCCGGATAAGGCTCTTTTTTTGCTCCTGCCGGGAGGCCGGCCAATGACCCCGCCGATGTATCATTCAGTCCCGTTTGTTGGCATGCGGCGAAAAGAAAAGGAAGTAAAAACAATCTTTTCATAAGTTGTGGATCTTTTTTAATGCCATTGAAGGCAAATATAAGGATAGGGAATAGTTTTAGTGTCAATTTAGAGGCCTTGACGGCAAAAGGTTAATGTAGACGTCCTTGAAAATTAGCTTTGATAATAAAAACGTGAGCTCGATAAGAAAATAGGGCTGGATTAAATAGTAAATGGGACCCCTTTGTGATTCTTTGAGCTTTAGTGGCTTGGTGGCCGGGGAAGCTTCGCCACCGGGACGCAAATGCACTAAGGTTCTTCAAGCTTACTTGCCAAAATTCCCCTGGATAACATCAAAGAGATAAATGATTATCGAGTCCAGGTTAAAACGTTTCGGGTAATGCTAGCTTCGAAATGAGCAGTTTAAGCGAGATTTTGTGGTTCTAAGTCCAGTTTTCATTTTCTTTTGCGCGCCCAAAAGAAAACGAAACAAAAGAAAAGGGCGCCAGCAACAAAGCCCATTTTCCGCGCTAAACGCG